>NZ_JBEPEH010000002.1:341958-512715 GCF_040300725.1 Dactylosporangium sp. NPDC000244 | reverse complement strand
TGCATCGCGGGGTCGATGTGGGTGTAGAGGTGGTTGTTGAACACCCGGAACCAACGGTCGAGCCGCACGTCGATGCTGGACGGCTGCACCAGCGCTTGATCGAAGGGCTCGAGGCGCAGTTGGCCGGCTTCGAGCTCTTTGTCTAGGTCACGGTCGGAGAGCAGCACCTTCTGAGGTTACCGAGTTGGCTTCGTCGGCTGCCCTGCCGGTGGCCTCCAAAGCCTGCTTTGTCACGCCGATTGCGGTTCTGAGAGCCTCTTGAGAGAAGTGCGAAAAAGCTTCCCGCATGTGTACTCCCAGAGGCGCGAAAAACTCCGCCGCCAGCGCCTGTGCCTTCGGCTGGATATGCAGGTGGGTTCGCCTGCGGTCCTCGGGATCGGGCCGCCGCTCGACGTGGCCGGCGCGCTCGAGCCGCACGAGGAGCGCCGTGGTGGCCGCCGGGCTGAGCGAGAGCCGGCGCGCGAGCTCCCCGGGCGTCAGCGGCGTCCGCTCCTCGGCCGCGCGCCAGATGTGCGCGATCGCGTTCATGTCGGTGCGATGCAACCCGTGCGCACGCGCGAACACGTCGACGAACCGGTCCGCCTCGACGTTGAACCGGCGGAGAAGATCGATGAGCTCGTCGGCAGGCGTCACCGCTTCAGTTTGCCCCGTTCGGGGAATTCGGCAACGATCGTACACGTGTTCGAGTACTTTTGAGGCATGGCATCGTGGGCTGAGTTCGCCGCCGCCGACCCCGCGCTGGCGTCGGCCATTCGCACGCTCGTGTGTCAGTACGGCCCAGGCCTGGGCTACCTGGCAACGGTCCGCCCCGACGGCGGCCCGCGCATCCACCCCGTCTCGCCGGTGATCACGGACGAGGGCCTGTTCTGCTTCGTCCTACCGTCCCCGAAGCGCCACGACCTGGACCGCGACGGCCGCTACTCCCTGCACAGCTTCCCGTCGGAGGACACCGCCGACGAGGCGTACCTGTCCGGCCACGCCGGCGTCGTGTCGGACTCCGGTCAGGTCGCGCGCCTGGCCCTGCTCATGCATGCGGCGCCGGGCATCGATTGGAAGCTGTACGAACTGACCGTCGACCTGGCGATGTACGTGCGGTACGACACGCCGACGACGTCGACGCGCACCGTGTGGAAGGACCGCCCGGGGCATGTTCCGCGGGCGAGGCATAATGGTCCGTGCGCTAACGCCGTGGATTCGGTACAGTAGGCGTCGCTCGCGGGTGTAGTTCAATGGCAGAACATCAGCTTCCCAAGCTGACAGTGAGGGTTCGATTCCCTTCACCCGCTCCACCACAAAGGCCCAGGCCAGGGGACATGATCCCCAGACCTGGGCCTTAATCGTTTCCGAGCTCGGACGCCCTCGGGCAATCAGGCGAACACTGGCAGATGAAGGCCATCGCCGCCTTGGACGCATACCGGGCGAACGATCCGGAGGGCTGGGCCGAGTACGTAGCCGAGGCCGACCAGGAAGACCGGGCCTCCGCGCCGGCGGCCGACGCGTGGGACGAGGCTGCGTGACGGTCATCCAGCCGTGGCAGGTCTGGTGGGCCGACCTCGACCCTACCGAAGACCGCGAGCAGGCAGGCCGCCGTCCGGTACTCGTGGTCTCCAGCGCGTTCCACCTGCGGCTGACCGGGGAGGCACTGGTCACCGTGCTCCCAGTGACGACGCGGGAGCGCTCCGGCTGGCTACACCGCGTTCCGGTGCGCCCCACGAGCCGTCCAGTCGGGTTCGTCATCACTGAACAGGTACGGACTATCGCCCGGGCGCGTCTGCAGGGACAGCGGCCAGCGTGGGTGCTCACCGACGAAGAGATATCGGCCGTGAAGACGGTGCTAAAACAGATGATCGATGTGTAGCCGGTCGGCAGAGCCATCGAGATCGCTTGCCGGCCGTTAGCTTGTCTCGGCGGTGGCGATTGTCGGGTTCTGAGGCGTATCCGGGCCATTAGCGGGCCATTGACCCAGGTGTTAGCTGGCCGCGCCAGGCCGCTTGCCACAGGCGCGATCTGGAGGTTCATGCGCCTGGGGAGGGCCACCTGTACGGTTCCCAAGCCGACAGTGAGGGTTCGATTCCCGTCACCCGCTCGGACACGAAGGCCCTGGTCGGGAGGCAAGTGGCGCGAGTAGGGCTCGCCGAGCGTCTCGGCGCGCTCGGCAAGAATGTCGTCCATCGCTTCGACCTCGGCGTACTCCGTGAGCTACGTGAGGCGAGCGGCAGGATCGCGGGCGGTAGTTGACCTTGGGCGATCTGGGCAGTAAGAAAAGCCGGTGCCGAGCACTGTGTACGAGATGTGTAACTGCTTCGATGTCGCCTGCGCCCCCTGTCAGAGCGTGCTGGCGCCCTGTAGCAGCGTGCTCGGGCTGGGCCGGCTGAGCGCGCTGCTGTTGGTTGTGGCGCCGCACCGCCTCGGTGTGCCGTCCCGGCCTTCTTCGGCGGGTCGGTTGGGCGTTCGGGCGATCCGTGGGTATCAGCGCTGGCTCTCGCCCCGGCTGCCCGTCCGGTGCCGGTATTCGCCGTCGTGCAGCGCGTACGGGCTGACTGTGGTGGACCGCTTCGGGCTGGTGACCGGCGGCAGACTGGCTGCGGCCCGGATCGCGCGGTGCCGGTGTGATGTGCCGATGGGTACCGTCGACGAGCCGCCGGTAGGGCGCTGACCATCCAGCACGGCGCTGGGCGCCACCGCCACGCCGAGGAGCCGCACCGGGGCCTGTCGCTGGTGCGGCGTGGCTCGGCCGACCCCGGTCGTGACGACGGCGGGGCGCAGTCCGAGCAGTGAAAAAGCCCGATGATCGCTTTCGGGGTTGTCCGATGTGATTGGGCCGCGCATAATCGGCGCGCGCCGCTGAATGATCAGCGGCAATGCAATCCCGCCGAGTGCCCCCGAAAGAGGAGCAGCGTGGGTAAATCGATTCTTTCCGGCCTCACGACCGTCGTGGTGGCCGCCGGTGTGGGGCTGGTCGCGGGGGCCGGCTCCGCATTCGCCGCAACGACCCCGTTGTACGTCAACAACACCTTCGGCTCCGGCTGCTCCGACACCGGCGGTGGCAGCCAGAGCAAGCCGTTCTGCACGATCACGGCCGCGGTCGCGGCGTTGGCGCCCGGGCAGACGGCCCAGATCACCGGCGTGTTCAACGAGCGCGTGAACGTCAACAAGTCCGACGTCGTGCTGCAGGCCTCCGAGGCGGGGGCGGCGCGGGTGGCCGGGCCGAACGCCGGGTTCACCATCGACGGGCAGCACGACGTCGCCATCCTCGGCATCAACGTGCTGAACGTGGTGAGTGCGCCCGCGTTCGCGGTGAGCAACGGCGCGCGGATCTCGGTCGCCGACACGAGCGTGACCATGGCGAATAACGCGACCGGGCCGGCGATCCAGCTCTCCGCCGTGACGGATTCGGCGCTCAACGGCGTGAAAGTCAGTGGCGGCGCGGTGTCGGCCGGCGTGGTCTTGGACGCGGCTACGTCCCGGACCGTGCTCAAGGCGCTGAACGTCAGCGTCGGCAGCCCGGCCGGTAGCGTGGCCGTCGATGTCGCCGGCTCGAACAACACGATCGTCAACAGCAGCGCCTACGGCGGAGCGGTCGCGGTCATCGCGCTGCGGCCCGGGGCGGCAGGCAACACGATCGTCAACAGCACGGTGATGAGCGGCCACGGCGTCGGCATCCTCAACAACGGTGCCACCGGTACCGCGATCACGAACAACTCGTTGGACTTCAACTGCCTCGGGGGCATCCGCGTGGCGGGCGCGTCCAGCGGCGTGTCCGTGCAGAACAACGTCGCGACCAGCAACGTGTCCTCCACGACCGGCTGCGACGCGGGAGTCCCGAGCGGCCCCGAGATCGGCCTGTACGACGGCGCGGCGGGCACCACCGTGGTCGACTACAACGCCGTCTCCCGGTCGGCGGCGCCGAACTCGCTGTACTGGTGGAACGGTCCGCTCGGACTGGCCGGCTTCCGGGCCGCCTCCGGTCAGGCCGCGCACGACACCGACGTCGTCGACCAGGCGCACCTGGAGGACTCGGCGAACTCGGCCGCGCCCGGCTACCAGAGCACCGACTCCTTCGGCAAGCCGCGCGAGGACAACCCGGCGCAGCCCAACACGGGCGCCGGCCCGGTCACGTACGCCGACCGCGGAAACTCCGAGATGATCCCCGGCCCGTACCCGATCGTGACCATCACGGCGGATCAGGTCGGCAACTCGGTCACGGTGGACGCGTCGCGCAGCGTCCCCGGCTACGTGCCCATCACCACGTACCGCTTCGACTTCGGCGACTCCACCGGCCTGGTGTCGCAGCCGTCGCCGGTCGCCACCCACCACTACTCGACGCCGGGGACGTACTCCATCTCGGTCACGGCCGTCGACGTCAACGGCTTCAGCGGGACCCAGCAACAGTCCAAGTCGCTGTGGCCGGCGGCCCGGACGTTCGCCCTGCTGGCGCACGACAACAACCGCTACGTCAGCGCCACCGAGGGTGGCAACATGCAGATGCGGGCGTACCAGCCCACGATCGGCGACGCGGAACTGTTCGACCTCGTGAAGGTCGGCGGCGACCTGGTCGCGTTGCGGTCCCGCGTCAACGGCCTGTACTTCAGGGTGCTCGTCGGCCCGGACGTTCCCGCCGGCTCGAACGTCGTGGGGGCCTGGAACGAGTCCACGAGCAGTGACGAGACGCTGTTCACGGTCACGAACAACGCCGACGGCACGATCAGCCTGCGTTCGGTGGTCAACGGGAAATACCTGAGCAGCAACCACGGCGGCAGCATGATGACCGCCGACCGGGCCGCGATCGGCCCGTGGGAGGAGTTCAGCCCGGTCGACGCGGCCAACGTCGCCGTCACGCTGCGGGCCCGGGTCAACAACCGGTACGTCACGGCGGAGAACGGCGGCAACTCGTCGCTGATCGCGAACCGCACCGCGGTCGGCTTCTGGGAGCAGTTCGACCTGGTCGACGTGGGCGGCGGCTGGGTGGCGCTGTATTCGCGGGCCAACGGCCTCTTCGTCACCGCGGAGGCGGGCGGCAACCAGCCGCTCATCGCCAACCGGGCGGTCGTCGGGCCGTGGGAGAAGTTCAAGGTGATCGCCAACGCCGACGGCAGCATCAGCCTGCAGGCCGGGGTCAACAACCGGTACGTCACGGCGGAGAACGGCGGCAACTCGTCGCTGATCGCGAACCGCACGGCGATCGGTCCATGGGAGAAGTTCGACCGCTGATCTGGTCGAACGCCTAGAGCAACGCGAGTGAGGGCCCGCGCTCAAGCAGCGCGGGCCCTCACCGTTGTCACGCGGTCAGCGCATCTCGAGGCCTAGGAGGCGGTCGGGGACCAGAGTCCGTGGCCCGCGGGCGACACCCAGCCGTTCGCGCTGCGGCTCGAGACGTCAACAGAGAACGCGCCGGGCCGGTCGGCCGTGAACTCGATGAACGCGGTGCCGTCGGGAGCCGCGGCGATCGTCTGCTCGGCCCCGCCGTTCACCGTGTACACGTAGTCCGTGACGGTGCCCGTGTTCGGGCCGGGCGTGAAGTCGACCCGGAACGGTACGCCGACGACCGGAGCGGCCGCGGCGGTCACCGTCGGGGCGGTGCTCGCGATGAGCACTCGGTACGACGTGGTCGGCGAGAGGTTGAACGCCCGGTCGAAGCTGCGCACGCTCAGCGTCACGAAGCCGTTGGTCGGTGGCGACAGGGTGAGGGTCGCGCCGCCGGTCTGGTCGGCGTGCACGACGCCCGGGATTGAGAACGGGTCGATCCACTCGGGCACGCCGTTCGGGCCGGTGTTGGCGCCGAAGCCGGAGAACACGCCGTTCCAGCTGTACTGGTAGCCGTAGACGTCGTCGGCGCCGTTCGGGGACAGGTTGTAGACGATCGGGTCGCCGCCCGGGTAGACCGTGAAGTGGCTCGGGTAGTTGGGCGACGTCACCTCGGGCGCGTTGCCCGGCGCCGTGGCGTCGGTGGTGAAGTAGCACGTCTGCGACCACGGCGAGTTGTCGGCGCCGTCGTTGGTCCGCACCTGCCACGCGTAGGTCGTGTTGTCGGCGAGTGCGCCGGCCGGCGGGGTGACTCCTCCGATGTGGCCGTTGGGCATGTACTGCTGCGTTACCGTCGTGCGCTGGTCGGGGTGGTCTACCGGCCAGATCGCGAACTCGCCGGTGAGCTGCACATCGTCCTGGTCGGCGTCGTGCGCCTGGGCCATGAGCTCCGGCGTCAGGCCGCTCAGGTACGGGTACGGGGCGCCGGTCGCGCACGGCCGGAGGGCGTTGAACATCGGGGCCGGCGCGGCGGGCGACGTGTTGTAGCCGAGGTACAGCGTCGGCGCGGCAACGCGTCGGCCGAGCGGCACGCGGTGCTCGAGCGCCCCGGGCAGCCGCACCTCGATCGTGACGTGCGACGGCAGGTGGACGCCCGCCGCGGTCGCCTGGTTGACGAGGCCGATGAGGTCGAGCAGCGGGTAGGTGGTCGGGCACTGGTCGACCGCGCCGAGGGTGCCCAGCTTGAGCAGCTCGCGCGGCGGGTTGCGCCACGTCGGCCGCGCGCTCTCGGCGGTCGCCCAGACCTCGATCTGGCGGTGCGCGCAGTCCGTGGCCTGGGTCTCCGGCACGGCGAGCTTCGCCGACAGGATGTGCTTGCTCAGCACCGCCGCGACGTCGAAGGTCGCGTAGACGCGCGACACGTGCTGCCGGTTGCTGCCGTCCCGCCAGGCGCCGAGCGGCGCGTCGCCGGCGGGGTTGAGGTACGTGGTGTCGGGATGCGCGGAGTCCGTGTAGGCCCACGAGATCCGGAGCGCATCGATGTTGGTTTGGCCGGCTTGAGCCGGTGTGGCGGTGCCGAACAGACCGGCAGCCACGGACAGCACCACGGCGGACAACAGCGCACCGCGGCGCGGACGTCGTGACACAGGACCACGCCCTCCCGTTACCGCGGGTGGCGGATCCCCCCGCGGATCATGACGAGCGTAAATCTCGCCGCCTATCCCGTGCCGCCCCGCCGCGCGTTATCGACATCCGGCTTGAAACGGCCGAAAAGCGGCGCAAGATGATGCGATGGAGCGGTTTCGCAACGACGGGCTTGAGTTCGAGGTCGACGACCTGGGCGATGAGAACGCGCCCGCGGTCGTGCTGCTGCACGGGTTTCCGCAGGATCGGCGGGCCTGGGCCGAGGTCGCGGAACTGCTGACCCGGGCCGGTCGGCGCGTGCTCGTGCCCGAGCTGCGGGGATATGGCGAGCAGGCGAGTCCGAAGGAGCGCGGAAAGTACACCCTCGATGTCCTGGCGACCGATGTCGTGGCGCTGGCGAGAACGGCCGGCGTCGAACGGTTTGATCTCGCCGGGCACGACTGGGGTGCTGCGCTGGCGTTTCATGTGGCCGGGCGGCATCGCGAGCTCGTGCGGACTCTCACCGCCTTCTCGGTGCCGCATCGCGGGGCGTGGGCCGGGGCCGGGGTGCGGCAGCTGTGGCGGTCGGCCTACGTCGGGTTCTTTCAGCTTCCGTGGCTGCCCGAACTGGTTCTGACGCCCGCGCGACTCGAACGCCGGCTCGTCCGCAGCGGGCTCGGGGTCGAACACGCGCGCCGCTATGCGAAAGCGAAGAACCGGCGGGCATTGAACTGGTACCGGGCGATGCCGCTACAAGCCGGCTTCCCGCGGGTCGAGGCGCCGACCGTCTTCGCGTGGGGCGACGGGGACGAGTTCGTCACCGAGCGGCTCGCGCGCCGGTGTGAACGGTGGGTCGACGGGGAGTACACCTTCGAAATCCTGCGTGGCGTGCGCCACTGGATTCCGGAGATGCACCCCCGCCGAGCCGCGGAGCTGGTGCTCAGGCGCCGCTGATCGAGCGCACGTCCCAGAGGTAGACCCCGTCGACGACCTGGGACGGAGCCACGTCCGGGGCGACCAGCTTGTCGATCGTCTCGCGCAGGACCTTCTCGTTCCAGTAGCCCACCGGCATCACCAGGTTGGTGGCCTTCCAGTGCTTGATGTCGGCCCGGATCGCGGCCTTCTGCGCCTCGGTCACGGCCGGCGAGGTGCGCTGGCGTGCGACCCAGCTCAGGTAGATGACCGTGTCGCGGTACCCGGGGCCGAAGTGCGCGAACTTGTCGTCCGGCTCGGTGTCGTTGGGGCCGAGGAAGTATCCGGCCGTCAGCTTCACCTCGAAGTTGGTCTCGGTCGACCAGCGCATCATCTTGATGTTGTCGTCCCAGCCGCCCGGCAGCGGGGCCACGACCGGGTTCGGGGGCAGCTTGGTGCGCCAGTTGCCGTTGGTGAACAGCGCCGGCAGCGGCGGGCGGCCGGTGGCGGGCTGGGGGGTCGGGAACAGCGGGACGAGCGCGGCGAGCAGCGCGATGCCCCAGATCAGGGCGAGCTTCGGGCTCCGGCGCGGGGCCGGCTCGCCACCGCGAACCGGCGGGGGCGGCGGCGTCTCGGCAGGAACGTCGTCAGTGGAGTCGCCGGAGGCGCCGGAGCCGACCAGCGCGGGCTCGGGCTCGAGGGCCGGAACCGCCGCGGGAACGGCAGCAGAAACATCGGCGGGACGCAGGCGCTCGACCACGAGCTTGTCGACCAGCAGGGCCAGGCCAACACCCACGCACACGGTCACGATCAGCCCCAGCCGCGTCGGCACCACCGAGTCGAACAGCGGCAGCTTGCTGATCCACTTCCACGGGCCGTGCACGTGGGTGTGCTCGACGCCGTTGAAGCGGATCACGTCGCCGAGGGAGAAGACGGCGAAGACGCCGGCGGTGAGGAACAGGGCCCGGGACAGCCGGTTGCGCCACAGGGCGACCGCGCCGGCGACCAGCACGATGGCGAGCGGCCAGCCGAAGAAGCTGTTCTCCTCGCTGGCGTTGTTCTTGTTCAGCCGGGCCGCCTCGGCGACGTCGCCGGCGATCGAGTAGCGGCCGAAGGTGACGTAGGAGTACGCGTCGAGGTTGATCGCGCGCACGCCCGCGTCCAGGCCGCTGTAGTGCTGGGGACCGGTGAACTGGAAGTACAGCGGGTAGGCGAGCACGGCTCCGGCGACGAGCAGCGTCACGCCGCACTTGGGCAGCAGGACCTTCGCGAAGCCGGGCAGCTGCTTCCACGGCACGTAGGCCAGGATGAACACGAACAGGGCCATCGCCGTGAAGAACAGCATCTCCTCGTTGATGCCGGCCTGCAGCACCACGAGCAGGGCGAGCCAGAGGCCCTGCCGCCACACGTTGCCGGGGTGCCGCATCCGGAAGACCGCGGCGATGATCAGCGGGATGAAGTACTGCCCGGCGATGTTCGGGTGCCCGGCGATCTGCGACATCATGGCCGGCGCGAAGCCCAGGAACGCGGCGCCGACCGCGGCGGCGAGGCGGGAGCGGCCGAACTCGCGGGTCAGCACCCAGTACCAGGCGATCGCGGTCGCGGCCAGGGCCAGCGTGGAGATGAACGCGAAGGTCACGCCGGCGCCGAGCCACAGCGTCACCGGGGTCAGCGGCAGCGCGAGCGTCAGGACCGACGTGTTCGCCATCAGGTTGACGCCCAGGGGCGCGTTGATGTCGTCGGAGAAGAAGGGTGACTCACCCTTCGTGAACAGCTCGGTCGCGTGGGTCAGGAACCACTCGAACGTGAAGCTGTCCTGGAAGTTCAGCGTCAGATAGCGCCCGTTCGGGTCCACCCAGAGGCGTCCCAGCACGTAGACGGCACCAAGGACAAAACCGACCATGACCAGCGCGTCGACGGTCTTCCCCGTCACCCGGCCCCGAATTCTCACCCGGTGGAGTGTAGGCGAGGGTGATTACCGCCGACACGCCGCGCCGGTTCTAGCAGGCGGCGCGGAAGGCATCCAGGTTCAGGTTCTTGCGGATGTTGCTGAACCGCAACGAAGCCGGGGTCGGGCACTGGGCCGCGCTGTACTCCACGTGGAACACCGGCTTACCGGCGGCGATGAACGGCTTGAGCTGACCGCACTCGCCGTATTCGCGGCAGGACTCGTTGACCGCGAAGTCGAACGCCGGCTGCAGCGCCTTGACCTGGTCGAGGTCGTTCTTGAGCCCGACCGTCAGGCCCAGGCCGTGCGCGAGGTCGGCCACCCGGCGGTTGAACGTGAGCTGGTCGGCGGCGGTGAGCGGGAAGCCGGAGTCGTTGCTGTAGCCGTCCATGTTGTCCGGGTCGACCGCGTCGAAGCCCTTGGCCTTGCAGTCGGCGAAGCGCGCGGCCAGGATCGGCCGGAGCACGGTCCAGTTGCGCACGTCGAGCCACTGCTCGCCGGGCCAGCCGTCCAGCGCCTTGCCGCGCACCGAGGCCGGGTACTTCCCGGCGTCCGCGCGCCAGTTCTCGTAGGAGCCGGCGTCCACATAGCAGACGACCTTCCGCCCCGCCTGGTGCAGCGCGGCGACCTGGGCCTTCGTGGCGTCGGCGCCGTCGATGTCGTACACCTGTGCCTTGACGGTCGTGTCAAGCTTCCCGCTGAACTGCATCTGCCAGGTCAGGCCGACGGCGGGCTTCCAGCGGCTCGGGGTGGCGGCCTGGGCGGGGGCAGCCACGGCGAGGACGGCGGCCGTCGCGGCCAGGGCGATCATGAGGAGTCGACGCATGGCTGCGACATCGGCCCGCTGTGCCCGGGACCGGGTGAAAGCCGGGAGCGCTACGAGTGCACGACGAGTCCCCGTCAGCCCGAAAACCCGCAAGACGCGTTCGGTATCGTCCAATGTGACGGAAACGGCCATAAGAAGGTGGACACAGATGGTCCTGAAGATGTCCTCGCTGTTCCTGCGGACACTGCGCGAGGATCCTGCCGACGCCGAGGTCACCAGCCACAAGCTGCTGGTCCGCGCGGGCTACGTGCGCCGCGTCGCGCCGGGCATCTTCACCATGCTGCCGATGGGCCTGCGGGTGCTGCGCAACGTCGAGCGGGTGATCCGCGAGGAGATGGACGCGATCAGCGGCCAGGAGCTCACGTTCCCGGCCCTGCTGCCGCGCGAGCCCTACGAGGCGACCGGGCGCTGGACGGAATACGGCCCCAACATCTTCCGCCTCAAGGACCGCCGCCAGGGCGACTACCTGCTCGGTCCCACGCACGAGGAGATGTTCACGCTCGCCGTGAAGGAGTTCTACTCCTCGTACAAGGACCTGCCGCTGACGCTGTACCAGATCCAGTCGAAGTACCGCGACGAGGCGCGCCCCCGGGCCGGCATCCTGCGCGGCCGTGAGTTCGTCATGAAGGATTCGTACTCCTTCGACGTCGACGACGACGGCCTGCGCGCGGCGTACGGCCGCCACCGCGAGGCCTACGTCAAGATCTTCGACCGGCTCGGCCTCGACTACGTGATCTGCTCGGCGACGAGCGGCGCGATGGGCGGCAGCGCCTCCGAGGAGTTCCTGGCCCTCTGCGACATCGGCGAGGACACGTTCGTGCGCTGCGCCAACGGCGACTACGCGGCCAACGTCGAGGCGGTCGTGACCCCGCCCCCCGCCGCGCTGCCGATCGAGGGCCAGCCCGCGGCCCGGGTCGCCGACACGCCCGACACGCCGACGATCGAGACGCTGGTCGACCTGTTCAACGCCCGCGCGGACCTCAAGCGCGAGGATCGCGCCTGGACCGGCGGCGACACGCTCAAGAACGTCATGCTCATGCTGACCATGCCCGACGGCAAGCGCGAGCCGCTGGCCGTCGGCGTGCCCGGCGACCGCGAGGTCGACCTGGGCCGGGTCGCGGCGGTTGTCGCGCCGGCCGAGGTGGCGCCCATGACCGAGGCCGAGTTCGCGCAGCACCCGGCGCTCGTGAAGGGGTACATCGGCCCCGGCGTGCTGGGCGAGAAGAACTCCTCCGGCATCAAGTACCTGGTGGACCCCCGGGTCGTCGACGGCACGAGCTGGATCACCGGCGCCGACGAGCCGGGCAAGCACGTCGTGCACCTCGTCGCCGGCCGGGACTTCACCCCCGACGGCACCATCGAGGCGGTCCGGATCGTCGACGGCGACATCTGCCCGGTCGACGGCGGCCGGCTGGAGCAGGCGCGCGGCATCGAGATCGGGCACATCTTCCAGCTCGGGCGCAAATACGCGAAGGCCCTGGGCCTGTCGGTGCTCGACCAGAACGGCAAGGCGCAGGTCGTCACGATGGGCTCCTACGGCGTCGGCGTGACCCGCGCGGTCGCCGTGGTCGCCGAGCAGACCGCCGACGAGCGCGGCCTGTGCTGGCCCCGCGAGCTGGCCCCGGCCGACGTGCACGTGGTCGCCGCGGGCAAGTCCGAGGAGATCCGCGACGGCGCCGCGCAGCTGGCCGCGGACCTCGAGGCGGCCGGGCTGACCGTGCTGCTCGACGACCGCAAGGACGTCTCGCCGGGCGTGAAGTTCAACGACTCCGAGCTCATCGGCGTGCCGACGATCGTGGTGGTCGGCAAGCGGCTCGCCGACGGCGTGGTCGAGATCCGCGACCGCAAGTCGGGCGAGAAGACGGAGATCGAGTCCGGCGCCGCGGTCGACGCGGTCGTGGCGGCCGTTCGCTCCTAGTTCGCTATCCGTACAGTTTCGGCATTTCCGGGTTCGGCCGATCGGCTCCTTGGCGGATCGGCCGAACGGACGGAAGTATGCGGGCAAATCACCACATGAAGCACTCTTCGGTTTGACGGGCGAGCGGGAGGGGCGGATACGTTCAGTCACGGCCTTGCTGTCGACGAAGGGTGCAGACGTTGTCCGGCCGACATTCCTTTGTGGGTCGCCGTCACCTCATCCCGATAATCGCGGGGGTCGGTGCCGTCGCCGTGCTCGTCGGAGTCGCGGTGGCGACCATCAATCTCGGCGGGGGCGATCCCAAGCCGGTCGCGGCGGTCGACGCCCCGCGCAGCCCGCAGGAGCGCGCGGACCGCGGCGAGCGCCCGTCGCCCTCGGCCGAGCCGAGCCTCGGCCAGGGACTGGAGTCTGTGCCGGTCACGGCCTCGCCGACGCCCTCGAAGACGCCGAGCAAGACCAAGACGCCGAGCAAGAGCCCGACCACCAAGGCGCCGACCGAGGTGGCGGACAGCGGCACCTGCCAGGTGTCGTATTACGCTGATGGGCAGAAGACCGCCAACGGCGAGAACTTCGACCCCAACGGGCTGACCGCGGCTCACAAGACGCTGAAGTTCGGCACGATCGTCCGGGTCACGAACCTGGCCAACGGCAAGTCCGTCGACGTACGGATCAACGATCGGGGACCCTTCGTAGCGGGACGCTGTCTCGATCTCGCCAAGGGCGCCTTCGTGAAGGTCGCTTCGGTGAGCGCTGGAGTAATCAACGCGAAGTATGAAGTACTGAAGTAAGGCAGACCCGGCCGTTTGATGGAACGGTCTGGCGGTCGGTTGGTGGCATGCTGTTGGCCGGACCTATGAAACGTCAGCTGCTTCCCGAAGCCCGTGCCGGAGTCGGCGCGGCCTTCGTGCTGCTCGCGCTCGTCTTCACCGCGGAGGTGGCGGACGGCTTCCGGGCCGACTACGTCGGCCTGCTCGCGGCCGCGCCCTTCCTCGCCGCGGCGTTCGCGTCGTGGCCGGAGGTGCTCGCCGTCGGCAGCACCGCCACACTGCTGGCCTTCGTCTTCTGTTCGATCGAGCTGATGCACAGCCGCGATCGCCTGCTCGTGCTGATGCTGAACCTCGGCGGCGTGCTCGTGGCCAGCGGGATCGGATCCGCCGTGGGGGCGATCCGGCAGCGGCAGATCGCGCGGTACGCCGAGCTCTCCCACCTCGCCCAGGTCGCCCAGGGCGCCGTGCTGCGCCCGCTGGGCCCCCAGGTCGGCCCGCTGACGGTCGCGGCCCGCTACATCTCGGCCAGCGCCGCCGCGGACATCGGCGGCGACCTGTACGAGGCCCTCGACACCCCGTACGGCGTGCGCATGATCATCGGCGACGTCCGCGGCAAGGGCCTCGACGCGGTGCGCCTGGCGAGCATCGTGCTGGGGTCGTACCGCCATGTCGCCTTCGAGCGCGCCGACCTGCGCGCGATCGTCGCCGACCTCGACCGCGCGGTGGCCCGCTCGCTGGGCGACGAGGACTTCGTGACGGCCGCGCTGATCGAGGAGCGCGGTGGCACCCTGACCATCGTCAACTGCGGCCACCCGGCCCCGCTGCTGCTGCGCCGGGGTCGCGTGATCCCGCTCGACCCGCCCGCCAACGCGCCCCCGCTGGGCTTCATGCCGGTGGTCAAGCCGCGCGTGGAGCGGCTGGAGCCGGGCGACCGGCTGCTGTTCTTCACCGACGGGCTGGCCGAGGCGCGCCGCGACGGGCAGTTCTTCCCGACCGCCGAGCGGGCTCAGCGGCTGCTCGGGCACGGTACGGTCGCCGACGGGCTGAAGTCGCTCGAGAGCGCGCTCGTGGAGTGGGTGCGGGGGCGGCTCGACGACGACATCGCGCTCGTGCTGGTGGAGTACCAGGGTGTGAAGCCGCAGGCCGCGGTGCCAAGCTGGGAAATCGGCGGTGCCGGAGTGGCATCCTCGTAGCTGTGAGTGCTGCGCAGGGACTGCCGCCCGCCGTCGACCGGGCCGAGTTCGAGGCCGAGGTGGCGCGGCTGCGGCAGCGGGAGAAGGCCCACACACGCGAGGGCGACGCGATCGCCGCGGCCCGCCGGCGGCTGCCCATGGTCGAGGTCGACGCGGGCCTGACCGTGACCGGGCCGGACGGGCCGGTGACGCTGCTGGACGTGTTCGAGGGGCGTCGCCAGCTGATCGCCTACTACTTCATGTGGCACGACGGGAAGCCGGCCGCGGAGCAGTGCGAGGGCTGCACGTGGTGCAACACGCACGTGGCGGAGCTGGCGTACCTGCACTCGCGGGACATCACCTACGCGGTCTTCGCGCAGGGGCCGTACGAGCCGAGCCGGCGCTACCGCGACTTCATGGGCTGGACGATGCCGTGGTACTCGGCGCTGCCCTCGCTCGACCGGCTGCTGGTCGGCCGCGTGGTCGGGATGATGCACCTGGTCTGCTACGTGCGCGACGGGGACCGGGTCTTCGAGACGTACTGGACCACCCGGCGCGGCGTCGAGATCATGGACAACAGCTACTCGCTGATGGATCTCACGGTCTGGGGGCGCCAGGAGGAGCAGGAGGAGTCGCCGGTGGGGTGGCCGCAGCCGTGGCCCGTCGACGGCTCGTTCCACCGGCTCGACGGGCGGCCGATCGCCCATTGGTCGCGGCTCGAGGCTGGGCGATCGGATGACCTCGGCTGAGTGGCTCTTGCCACCACGGACGTCGGGATTCCTGGCGGGCGACGGTCAGATACTGACGCGGCCCGAGCAAAAACCCTAAGCGGCTTCGATGGCTCTCTGGCGGGGAATGAGTCGGCGCATCGGGGCGCGGTGGCGGCCCGTGTAGAAGCGCGGGTACTTGGGGGCGAAGAGCGAGCCCATGAGACGGACGATCATGGCGGCGGCCCTCCTTCTGACTGGGAGTAACCGATCAACGACCACGTCACCCGGGGGTGACGGCGTGTCCGCTACTCAACTGCTCCCGGGCGGTACTCGGCAGGCTCTGCTGTGGTCCGGTTCACTCGCAGGTGCGCCTTGTTCCTCGTTACTAGCGAGTAATAAGATGGCTGTTACCGACTGGTAACCTATGTCGGCCATGCTCCTTGGCACGAGATGCTGCGACCCAGAGACGGGGGGCCACTCCGCGATGACCCATTACAAGAGCAACCTGCGGGACCTCGAGTTCAACCTGTTCGAGGTCTTCGGCGTCGAGAAGGTCCTCGGTCAGGGACCGTACGGCGACATCGACGTCGACACCGCCCGCAGCATCCTCGGCGAGGTGGACCGGCTGGCGCGCGAGGACCTCGCGGCGAGCTACGTCGACGGCGACCGCAACCCGCCCGTCTACGACCCGGCGACGTTCTCGGTGCGCATGCCCGAGAAGTTCCGCCAGTCCTACGAGGCGTTCATGGCCGCCGAGTTCTGGCGCCTCGACCTGCCCGCCGAGCTCGACGGGACCGCGGCGCCGCGCGCGCTGTGGTGGTCGCTGGCCGAGCTCGTGCTCGGGTCCAACGCGCCGATCTGGATGTACGCCTCCGGCCCCTCGTTCGCCAACACGCTGCGGATCGAGGGCACCGAAGAGCAGAAGAAGTGGGCCAAGCTCTTCGTCGACAAGCAGTGGGGCTCCACGATGGTGCTGACCGAGCCGGACGCCGGCTCCGACGTCGGCGCGGGCCGCACCAAGGCGATCCCGCAGGCCGACGGGTCCTGGCACATCGAGGGCGTCAAGCGCTTCATCACCAGCGGCGAGCACGACCTGGCCGAGAACATCGTGCACTACGTGCTGGCGCGGCCGGTGGACACGCCCGGCGCGGGCGGGCCCGGCACCAAGGGGCTCTCGCTCTTCGTCGTGCCGAAGTTCCACTTCGACACCGACACCGGCGAGCTCAAGGACCGCAACGGCGTCTTCGTGACCAACGTCGAGCACAAGATGGGCCTCAAGGTGTCCACCACGTGCGAGGTCACCTTCGGCGGGCACGGGGTGCCGGCTCAGGGCTGGCTGCTCGGCGACGTGCACGAGGGCATCCGGCAGATGTTCCTCATCATCGAGTACGCCCGGATGATGGTCGGCACCAAGGCGATCGCCACGTTGTCGACGGGCTACCTCAACGCGCTCGAGTACGCCAAGAGCCGCGTGCAGGGTGCCGACCTGGTCTCCACCGACAAGGCCGCGCCGCGGGTCACGATCATCAACCACCCGGACGTGCGCCGCTCGCTGTTCATGCAGAAGTCCTACGCCGAGGGCCTGCGCGCCCTGGTCTGCTACACGGCGACCTGGCAGGACAAGGTGGCCCTGGCCGAGGCCGCGGGCGACGAGAAGGCCGCGAAGATCGCCAAGCGGGTCAACGACCTGCTCCTGCCGCTGGTCAAGGGCGTCGGCTCGGAGCGCGCCTACGAGATGCTGAGCCACGAGGCGCTGCAGACCTTCGGCGGCTCCGGGTTCCTGCAGGACTACCCGCTCGAGCAGTACGTGCGCGATTCGAAGATCGACACGCTCTACGAGGGCACGACCGCGATCCAGAGCCTCGACCTGGTGTTCCGCAAGATCGTGAAGGACCAGGGCAAGGCGTTGCTCACCGTGGCCGGCGAGATCCAGCAGTTCCTCGAGTCCGAGGGCGGCAACGGGCAGCTCAAGGTCGAGCGCGCGGCGCTGGGCAAGGCGCTCGCCGAGGTGCAGCAGATCCTGGGCATCTTCACCGGCTGGCTGGGCGAGGCCCAGGCCGGCGACCCGCAGGCGCTCTACAAGGTCGGCCTCAACACCCGGCGGTTCCTGCTCGACCTCGGCGACATCGTGGTCGGCTGGCTGCTGCAGCGGCAGGCCGAGGTGGCGCTGAAGGCCCTCGCCGGCGCGGTGTCGCCCGCGGACAAGGCCTTCTACGAGGGCAAGGTGGCCGCGGCGAAGTTCTTCGCGCACGAGGTGCTGCCGCGCGTGGGCGCCGACCGGCGGATCATCGAGTCGACGACGCTGGACGCGATGCAGGTCGGCGAAGACTCGTTCTGATGCTTAGGTGGGAGGGCAACGGAGCCCTCCCACTTAACCTCGCCCCGTGTGCTCCGCGGTGAGTTCCGCCGTGGACAAGCCCGACCAGGCGCCCTCGAAGCGGTGCACCGCGATGCCGGAGGTGGCCAGGCCGCGGTCCTTGAGGGCGTACGGGGCCAGCTCGTGCGACAGATCGGACAGCGTCGGGTTGTGCCCCACCAGCAGCAGGGTCTCGACCGTCGCGCCGACCTGCTGGAGCAGCTCCAGGGTGTCGGAGGCCGGGCCGGTGTAGATCCGGTGCTCGAAGACGGCCGGCACCTCGACGCCCAGCTCCGCGAGCGTCTCCCGGGTGCGGACCGCCGTCGAGCACAGCACGGCGTCGGGCCGGAGGTCCTGCTCCTTGAGCCACGCGCCGGCCGCGGCGGCGTCGCGGTGCCCGCGCGGGGCGAGCGGTCGCTCGATGTCGGTGGCGTAGTCGTCCGGGTCCGCCGCCTTGGCGTGCCGCAGAAGGATGAGCGTGCGGACGGTCATGGCACAAGCCTCCCCGATTGAAGAATGTCCCGCGTGGGTATTCCTGCGACAGACAGTTACCCAACAGACGCCTCGGGAGGCCTTCGATGGGTATCGGCGGAAGCATCCTACTGATTGTTGTCGGTGCGATCCTGACGTTCGGGCTCAAGGACACGGACGTCGGTCCGTTCAACCTCGACACGATCGGCTGGATCCTCCAGATCGCCGGGCTCATCGGCCTGGTCCTGACCCTGTACTTCTGGAACTCGCGCCGCCGCACGGTGGTCTCGGCGGCCCCGCCGCCGCCCCCGCCCGCGGCCGGCACCGTGATCCCGCCCTCGGCCGACGAGGTCATCGAGCGGCGCACGCGGCGCTACTGAGCGTTGGACAAAAAGGGGGGCTGGTCCTGGACCGGCCCCCCTTTCAGCGCGCGTAAAGGGCGAAGTAGATCGCGATGTGGTGGCAGATCGCGGCCACGAGCGTGCACGCATGGAAGAACTCGTGGTGGCCGAAGACGGTCGGCCACGGGTTGGGGCGGCGCAGGGCGTAGAACACCGCGCCGACCGTGTAGAAGGCCCCGCCCGCCAGGGTCAGGACCAGCGCGGTCACGCCGCCCACGTGCAGGATGTCCGGCAGTACGGCGACGGCCACCCAGCCGAGCGCGACGTACAGCGGCGCCGAGAGCCACCGCCGCTTGCTCAGCGCCGTGCCCATCTTCATCGCGACCCCCAGCACGGCGCCCGTCCACACCGTGGCCAGGATCGCCACCCGGGTGTTGCCGCTGAGCAGCAGCACGCTGAACGGCGTGTAGGTGCCGGCGATGAAGATGAAGATCATGGAGTGGTCGAGCCGGCGCATGATCTTGTAGCCGCGCTCGGACCAGACCCGGCGGTGGTACAGCGCGCTGGTGCCGAAGAGCGCGACGACCGTCAGGCTGTAGATGACACAGCTCACGAACGGGGCCCAGCCGGGCCGGGTGGCGGCGAGCGAGCACAGGACGATGCCGCAGATCACGGCCACGCCCGCCGCGTAGGCGTGCAGCCAGCCGCGCATCCGCGGCTTGCCGAGGTCGACCGGGCGCAGGCGGGTTTCGGACTTCACGGTCACGCCTTCCAGGTTACGGTACCGTAGGTTACTCGCAAGTAGCAGCGATGTGACGTCTATCGTGGACCGAATGCACTTTCGCCCGGTCGGCGCCGACGCGCTGCTGCTCGAGGTCGACAGCGCCTCGGACCGGACTCCGCTGGACTGGTTCGCGGCGCTGGACGCCGAGCGGGCCGCCGGCCGGCTTTCGGTGGTGGACATCGTGCCCGGCGCCCGCACGGTCCTGCTCGACGGGGTGGCCGACCCGGCGGGACTGGCCGCCCGGCTGTCCGACTGGGCCTTCGATCCGGCATCGGTACGTCCCGAGCCACCCCTGACCGTCGACGTCCGCTTCGACGGGGAGGACCTGCCGTTCGTCGCCGAGCTCGCCGGGCTGAGCGTCGCCGGCGTGGTCGGCACGCTCACGAGCACCGACCTTACGGTCGCGTTCTGCGGCTTCGCGCCCGGCTTCGCGTACCTGCGCGGCCTGCCCTGGAATATCCCCCGCCTCCCTACCCCGCGTACCCGGGTCCCGGCCGGCTCGGTCGCGCTCGCCGCCGAGTTCGCCGGCGTCTACCCGACCGCCTCCCCAGGGGGCTGGCGGATCGTCGGGCGGACCGGGGCCGAGCTCTTCGACGTGGCCCGCACGCCCCCCGCGCTCATGACGCCGGGCCGCACCGTGCGATTCCGGGCCGCATGAGGGCCGAGCTGCGGGTCGAGGTCGCCGGCCCGCTCACCACCGTGCAGGACCTCGGCCGGCCCGGCTTCGCGCACCTCGGCGTGGCGCGCTCGGGCGCGCTGGACCGGCCGGCGCTCGAGCTCGGCAACCGGCTCGTGGGCAACCCGCCGGGCGCGGCTGGGCTGGAGATCACGCTCGGGCCGTTCGCGGCGGTCGCGACCCGGGCCGGCACCGTCGCGCTCACCGGGGCCGCCGCGCCGCTGCGGGTCGGCGGCCGCCCGGCCCCGCTCAACGCGCCCGTGGCGGTGCGGGCGGGCGATCACGTCGAGGTCGGACGGGCGATTTCGGGGCTGCGGGCGTACCTCACCGTCGGCGGCGGCCTCGGCCCCGACCCGGTGCTGGGCAGCCGCTCGACGGACACGCTGTCGCTGCTCGGTCCGCCCGTGCTGCGCGCCGGGGACCGGCTCCCGCTCGGCGCGCCCGGGTGCGAACCGGCGCCCGTGGACCTGGCGCCCCGGGCCGTGCTCGGCGGGCCGATCGTGCTGCGGATCGCGTGGGGGCCGCGAGCCGATCTGTTCACGGATGCGGGGCGGCTCGGCACCGGGGAGTACACGATCCGCAGCGAGAGCAACCGGGTCGGCACCCGGCTGGACGGTCCGGCCCTGACCCGCGCGGACGCCGGGGAGCTGCCCAGCGAGGGGATCGTGCTCGGCGCGGTGCAGGTCCCGGCCGACGGCCGGCCGCTGGTCTTCCTCGCCGACCACCCGACGACCGGCGGATACCCGGTGGTCGCGGTCGTCCGCGCCGCCGATCTGCCGCTGCTCGCCCAGGCCCGGCCGGGAGATAGCGTTCGGTTTCGTGGACCTCAACAGTGACCTCGGCGAGGGCTTCGGCGTCTGGCGCCTCGGCGACGACGACGCCCTCCTGACGATCGTGACCAGCGCCAACGTCGCCTGCGGCTTCCACGCGGGCGACCCGGCGACCATGCGGCGGATCAGCGACCGCTCGGGGACGCTCGGGGTGCGGGTCGGCGCGCAGGTGAGCTACCGCGACCTGGCCGGCTTCGGCCGGCGCCGGATCGACGTGCCGCCGGACGAGCTCGCCGACGAGCTGCGCTACCAGATCGGCGCCCTGGCCGCGTTCGGGCCGGTCGCGTACGTCAAGCCGCACGGCGCGCTCTACAACACCGCGGCGGTCGACGCGGGCCACGCCGCGGCCGTCGTGACCGCGGCCGCGGCCGCCGGGGAGCTGCCGGTGCTGTGCCAGCCGGGCTCGGTGCTCGCCGGGTTCGCGGCCGAGCGCGGGCTGCGGGTGGTCGCGGAGGGGTTCGCCGACCGCGGGTACCTCCCCGACGGCCGGCTCGTCCCGCGCTCCCAGCCCGGCGCGCTCGTCACCGACTTGGCCGCGGTGACCGCCCGGGCCGTGCGCATGGCGGTCGACGGCGTGGTCGAGGCGGTCGACGGCTCGGTGATCCCGATGCCGATCGAGTCGCTGTGCGTGCACGGCGACACCCCGGGCGCGGTGGACATGGCCCGGGCCGTGCGGGACGCGCTCGCCGAGGCGGGCGTCCCCGTGGCCGCCTTCGCTTAGGCGTCCATCCCGCGCAGGATCAGGGGCAGGCGGGCCCCGCCGTCGTGCACCACGCGGATCGGCACGCCCCAGTCCTGGCGAGTGAGGTGGCAGGCCGGGAACTCGGCGTCGACGTCGCAGGTCGCGGCCTGGGCGACGACCTGCAGTACACCCGAGGCGACATCCGCCGAGAGGACCAGGCGGCGGCGCAGGTCCGTGGTCACGCCCGCGCCCTCCAGGAGCAGCTCCGGCGGCGAGGCGGAGACCTCGAGCCGGGTCGACGGGCCGAACGACTCGTCCAGCTTCTGCCCCGGCGCGGGCTCGAAGATCAGGTCGAGCTCGACCTCGCCGGGCGCCAGCATGGTCGGCGGGCGCTCGGTGCGGTGCCGCACCCCGGCCACGTCGATGCCGGCCGCCGCGAGCGTGCCCGCGCCCAGCCGCACCAGCCGGTGCGCGCCCGACTCGACCACGACGATGTCCCCGTCCGCGGTCAGCACCAGGTCGCTCGGCTCCGACAGCCCGTCGAGCACCGTCGAGACGCGCCCGCCGGCGATGCGGCGGACGGCGCCGTTGTAGGTGTCGGCGACGAGCACGCTGCCGTCGGCCAGCGCGAGCACGCCGAGCGGGTGCTGCAGCAGCGCCTCGTCCGCGGGCCCGTCGACGTGGCCGAAGTCGAACAGCCCCTGGCCGGCCGCGGTGTGCATCTCGCCGTCCTCGATCCAGCGCACGGCCGAGGACTCGCTGTCGGCGATCCACAGCCGGGAGCCGTCGGGCGAAGCCGACAGGCCGGACGGCTGGGCCATCCACACCTCGTGCAGCGGGCCGTCCTTGAGCGCCTCGACGGTCGTCCCGGCGTACATGCCGGCCGTGCGTCGCACCGGGTCGAACCACCACAGCTGGTGGATGCCGGCCATCGCGATGACCACGCGGTCGTCGTACCAGGCCACGTCCCACGGCGAGGAGAGATCCACCACGAGCGAGTCGTGCGCGTCGAAGTCCACCGTCCCGCGCCACTGCCGCCCGCTGCCGGCGACCGTGCTCACCTCGCCGGTCTTGAGCTTGAGCCCGCGCAGCAGGTGGTTGACGGTGTCGGCGACGACGACGTCGTAGCCCGCGACCTCGGCCACGTGCGGCGGCAGCAGGCACAGCCCGCCAGGCTCGGAGAACTCCGGCTCGGTGCCGTCCTTGCGGCCGCGCTTGCCGGTGCCGATGCGCCGCACGAGCGTCTCGTTGTCGGCGTCGAGCTCGGCGAGCGACTGGTGCGTGGCGTCGGCCACGAGGAAATGCCCGTCGGGCAGCGCGAGCGCCTTGCCGGGAAACCGCAGAAGCGTCAGATCACTGTTCTGTACGGCATGAGACGCGTTCCCCCGCCGGAGCGTCCCCTTGCCCTCGTGGACGTTGATCAGGTCCTCGATGAGCTTGGTGAGCCCCTGCGCGTGGCCCTCGCCGGCCATGTTGGCCACGACGTAGCCCTCGGGGTCGATCACCGTCAGCGTGGGCCACGCCTTCGCGGCGTACTGCTGCCACATGTTCAGCTCGGGGTCGTCCAGCACCGGGTGGTCGACGCCGTAGCGCTCGACCGCGGCGGCCAGCGCGTCCGGGTCCTTCTCGTGCTCGAACTTGGGGCTGTGCACGCCGATCGTGACGAGGACGTCGCCGAAGCGCTCCTCGAGCGGGCGGAGCTCGTCGAGCACGTGCAGGCAGTTGATGCAGCAGAAGGTCCAGAAGTCGAGCAGCACGATCTTGCCGCGCAGGTCCTGGAGGCTCAGCTGCTCGACGTTGAGCCAGCCGCGCCCCTTGAGCTCGGGCGCGCGGACTCGGGCGTACTTTTCCGGCATTTCCCTTATTTCTCGCTGGCCGGGCGGAGGCAGAGCACCTGGTCCTTCTCGCCCTTGTGCTGGAGCACGATGTACGGCTGACTGGCGTCGGAGCAGCTCTCGGGCTTGTCGACCTTCGACACGATCTTGAAGGCGTCCTTGCTCGAGCAGTCGACGCCGGTCGCCGAGTCGCCGTCCTGCTTCACGCAGGAGTTGACCGCGAAGCTCGTGCCGCCCGCGCCGCTGATCTTCACGATGATGGCCGTGCCGGCGACCGCGACCAGGAACACCGCGGCCACGATGAGCAGGCCGACGAGCAGGCCGCGGCGGCTCTTGACCGGGGGCTCGGGGGTCGGCTCGCCGTCGATGGGCCCGGCGTCGTACGGGTTCTCGCCGGGCATGGTGACGAGGTCGCCGTACCGGGGGGCGCCGGACGCCGGGAACTGGCCGGTCGCGGGCGGGGCCGAGGTCTGGTAGGTGCCGCCGGCCGCCGGGGGAGCGGAGGCCTGGTAGATGCCGGTGCCCGCGCCGCTGACCGGGGCGGCTCCGGCGGGGGCGCCGCTGAACGGCTGCGCCTGGAACGGCGGTGCGCTCGACGGGGCGCCTGCGAATGGCTGCGCCTGGAACGGTGGGGCGCTCGACGGCTGGGTGCCGAACGGCTGCGCCGGGAACGGCGGGGCGCTCGCCGGGGTGGCTGCCTGGTAGTCGGCCGGTGGGGCCGACGTCGGGGTGACCTGGGCTCTTGCGCCGTAGGTGCGCGGGCCCGGCTCCGGTGGGATCTGGCCCAGGTTGACCGGGGCGGGGACCTCGGCGTTGGCGGGCGGGGGCGGGACCTTGGCGCTGCCCGTCGGGACCTTCGCCGATCCCGATGCGCCCGCGCCGGAGGTCGGGGCCCAGGGGTTCGGGCTCGGGTCTGCGGGGGCGGGGCTCGGCTCGTCCTTCGGCGGGTTCTGATTTGCGGGCGTGAATCCCGGGAAGCTTCCGGGCGGGCCCGGGACGGCGGCCGGGGCGGGGCTCTGGCCGTACGTCGTGGGCTGGCCGTAGGTGGTCGGGACGCTCGCCGAGCCGTAGGTGGTGCCGGCGCCCGAGGTCGGGACGCTCGCGGAACCGGAGGCGCCCTGGACGCTGGCGGAGCCGCTGGCGCCCGGGACTCGGGCGGAGCCGGAGGCGGGCGGGCCTGCGTCGGCGTTCGGCGGCATGTTCGGCAGCGCCTGGGCCGGCATCGGGAACTGGGCCGCGGGGGGTGCGCTCGTGGGCGGCACCGAGGCGGCCGCGGAGTACGGCGGGGCCGACGACGGCGGAACCGGGGCGGCCGGGGGGTAGGGCTGGGCGGAGCCGGCGGCCGGCGCGTACGGCGGCGGCACCGGTGCGGCGGCGCCCGTGGCCGGCGGGTATGGCGGCGGAGCGGCGGCCGGCGGGTAAGACGGCGGGGGCGCGGCGGCCGGGGGATACGGCGGCGGAGGGGGCGCGGCGGCCGGCGGGTATGGCGCGGCGGCGGCCGGCGGGTATGGCGGGGCCTGTGGCGGGATGGCGGCCGGTGGTGCGGTCGGGCCGGCCGGCGGGAACGGGCCGGGGCGGGCGGCGGCGTCCGCGTCGGCGGGGTCTTGGCCGGGCTGCTGCTGACCCGGGGCGGGCGAGGACGGGACGGGGACCGACGCCTTCGCGCGCACGGCCGGGGGGCGGCCGGGCGGGGGCGTGCTCGACGCAGCCTCGTCCGGCTGCTCGGACGGGTGCTGCTGGTCGGACGTCATGCGTGCCTCCTGTAGGTCAGACCCCGACCGTAGTCGACCGGAGTGTGACATCCCAGAGCCGGTACCGACGTTCGTCGGTTCGGATGCTCAGCAAACCAGGACCGGACAACAGACGCACAACCGCCCCGGTCCGGGGAGGTCGGACCGGGGCGGTTCGGGGGTGCGCAAGGTCTTCGGCCTAGCTGCGGTTGATCATGGCGTAGAGCTCGTCGCGCAGGGCGCTGGACGGGTTCTTGGCGATGGCGCGCTCGATGGCGTCCATGCGACGGGCGGCGCTGCGGCGGGCCTTGATGCGCTCGAACAGGGTGCTCACGACGGCTCCTCGGGGAGGTGTAAGGGATGTACTTGCTTCACATCCATTACACGCCGAAACGATGATCCAGAGCCAGCGATTACGAGGTGACGCGGCCCACCCGCCGACGATTCGTAGGCGGTTGTCCTGCGCAAACGCCCTGTTCGTCGGCCATGTGACAGCCGGGGGGCAGTCCACCGCACGCGAATTGGCCTGCTCACGGCCCCTTTTTCGGCGCGATCCACTCCCGGTGGCGATCTTGGAGCATCAAGCGCGGAAGTCGGACTTATAACCTGTCGGGCGATAAAGGCGATAAGTCGTGGCGCGGAGCGCCCGACTTATCGAACCGAAAGAGAACGGTGGCCCCGCGCGAGTGCGCGAGGCCACCGTTGGCGTTGCGGGTGCCGGGTCAGCTCCAGGCGAGCAGGGCGCCCTCGGGGTCTTCCAGGAACGCGCCCACGTCGCGGAGGAACTTCGAGCCCAGTTCGCCGTCGATGATCCGATGGTCGAACGACAGGCCGAGCGTGGTCACCTGGCGGATCTTGATTTTGCCCTTGTGGACCCAGGGCTGCTCGCGTACGGCGCCGAACACGAGGATCGCCGACTCGCCCGGGGGCAGGATCGGCGTGCCGGAGTCGACGCCGAAGACACCGACGCTCGTGATCGTGAAGGTGCCGCCCGTCATGTCGGCCGGCGGGGTCTTGCCGTCGCGCGCGATGCCGACCAGGGCGGTCATCGCGTCGGCGAGCTCGCGGGTGGTCAGGTCCTGGGCGTCCTTGATGTTCGGCACGATGAGCCCCCGCTGGGTGGCGGCGGCGATGCCCAGGTTGACGTAGTGCTTGACCACGATCTCGTCGCCGGCCCAGGTCGAGTTGACCATCGGGTAGCGGCGCAGGGCCAGCAGGCACGCCTTGGCCACGATGAGCAGCGGCGAGACCCGCGCGTCCCGCCAGTCGCGGTGCGCCTTGAGCCGCTCGAGCGCCTTCATCGACCGGGTCACGTCGACCGTGAGGAACTCGGTCACGTGCGGGGCCGTGAACGCGCTGGCCACCATGTTCTCGGCGGTCAGCTTGCGCACGCCCTTGACCGGGATGCGCTCCTCACGCCGCCCGGGTGCCCGCGCCGGGGCCGCTGCCTCGGCGAGAGCGGGAGCGGGAGCGGACTGGGCGCCGAGCACGTCGTCGCGCGTGATCGAGCCCGACGGGCCCGTGCCGGCGATCGTGCTCAGGTCGACGCCGAGATCCCGGGCCAGCTTGCGCACCGGGGGCTTGGCGAGCACCGCGCCGTTCCGGGCGGCCGGAGCCGGAGCAGCGGGAGCCGCCGGAGCCGGAGCCGGAGCCGGTGGAGCCGGGGCGGGGGCAGGCGGGGCCGTGGCGGCGGGCGCGGGCTCCGAACTGGACACCCGAGGCCGGCGCTTCGCGGCGGTCGTGCGGGGGCCGTAGCCCACCAGCACCGCGGTGCGGCCGCCGGGCGCGGGGCCGCCGATCAGGCCGGGCTCCACCGGGCCGTCGCCGGCCACCTCGACGGCGGCGAGCGAGGCGGCCGACGGGGTCGGCGCGCCGGCGGGCAGGTCGCCCGCGGCCGGGTCGGTGTCGATCGAGATGATCGGGTGGCCGACCTCGACCATGGTGCCCTCGGGGTGGAAGATCCGGATCACCTTGCCGGCCCACTTCGCCGGGATCTCGACCGCGGCCTTGGCGGTCTCGACCTCGACGATCGGCTGGTTGAGGATGATCGTGTCGCCCTCGGCCACCAGCCACTTGAGGATCTCGCCCTCGGTGAGGCCCTCGCCCAGGTCGGGCAGGTTGAACTCCTTGACCCTGGTCATGTGCGCGCGGCCCCCTAGAACCCGAACGAGCGGTCGACGGCGTCGAGCACCCGGTCGAGGTCCGGCAGGTACTCCTCCTCCAGGCGCGCGGCCGGGTACGGAGTGTCGAAGCCGGTGACGCGCAGGACCGGGGCCTCGAGGGAGTAGAAGCACTCCTCGGTGACCCGGGCCGCGACCTCCGAACCGAGGCCCAGGTTCCCGGGCGCCTCGTGCACGACGACCGCCCGGCCCGTGCGGCGCACCGACTCGTACACCGGCGCCATGTCCAGCGGCGAGAGCGTGCGCAGGTCGATGACCTCGATGGAGCGCCCGTCCTCGGCCGCGGCGGTGGCGGCGTCCAGCGCGGTGCGGACCATCGGGCCGTAGGCGATCACGGTGGCGTCGGTGCCGGCCCGGGCGACGCGCGAGGCGTGCAGCGGCAGGCTGGCCGAGTCGACGTTGACCTCGCCCTTCTCCCAGTAGCGGCGCTTGGGCTCCATGAAGACGATCGGGTCGTCGGACTCGATCGACTGCTGGATCATCCAGTACGCGTCGTCGGGAGTGGCGGGCGAGACGACCTTGAGGCCGGCGGTGTGGGCGAAGTACGCCTCCGGGGACTCCGAGTGGTGCTCGACCGCGCCGATACCGCCGCCGAACGGGATGCGGATGACGATCGGCAGGCTGAGCTTGCCCCCGGAGCGGTAGTGGATCTTGGCTACCTGGGAGACGATCTGGTCGTACGCCGGGTAGACGAACCCGTCGAACTGGATCTCGCACACCGGGCGGTAGCCGCGGATCGCGAGGCCGACCGCGGTGCCGACGATGCCCGACTCGGCCAGCGGGGTGTCGATGACCCGCTCGTCGCCGAAGTCCTTCTGCAGCCCGTCGGTGATGCGGAAGACGCCGCCGAGCTTGCCGACGTCCTCGCCCATGATGAGCACCTTGTCGTCGCGCTCCATGGCGCGGCGCAGGCCGGTGTTGAGCGCCTTGCCGATCGTGAGGTTCTCCGCGGCGGCCATCAGTGCCCACTCCCCTCGAAGGACGCGAGGTACTTGGCGAACTGTTCCTTCTGCTGTGCGAGCTCGGGGGAGCCGTGCGGGTACACGTGGTCGAACAGCGTCATCGGGTCGGGGTCCGGCATCGAGAGCACGCGCTCGCGCAGGTTGACGGCGGCCACCCGGGCCTCCTCGTCGATGGCGTCGAAGTAGTCGTCCTTCGCCATGCCCTGCTTGGTCAGGAACGCGCGGAGCCGCTTGATGGGATCCTTCGCCTGCCAGGCCTCGACCTCGCTCGCGATGCGGTAGCGGGTCGGGTCGTCGGAGGTGGTGTGGGCGCCCATGCGGTAGGTGTACGCCTCGATGAGCGACGGGCCCTGGCCGTGCCGCGCGTCGTCCAGCGCCTTGCGGGTGACCGCGTAGCAGGCGAGCACGTCGTTGCCGTCCACGCGCAGGCCGGGGAAGCCGAAGCCACTGGCGCGGTGGTACAGCGGGACGCGCGTCTGGCGCTCGAGCGGCTCGGAGATCGCGTACTGGTTGTTCTGGCAGAAGAACACCAGCGGCGCGTTGAAGACCGACGCCCAGATGAAGGCCTCGTTCACGTCGCCCTGGCTCGTGGCGCCGTCGCCGAAGTAGGCGATGACCGCCTCGCCGTCGTCCGAGCCGACCTTGCCGTCCTTGGTGATGCCCATGGCGTAGCCGGTCGCGTGCAGCGTCTGCGCGCCGATGACGATCGTGTACATGTTGAACTTGAACTCGTTGGGGTCCCAGGCGCCCTGGTCGACCCCGCGGAACAGGCTCAACGGCATGATCGGGTCGATGCCGCGGGTGTAGAGCACGCCGTGCTCGCGGTAGGTCGGGAACGCCATGTCCTGCGCGCGCAGGGCCCGGCCGGATCCGACCTGGGCCGCCTCCTGGCCCAGCAGGCTCGCCCAGATGCCGAGCTCGCCCTGGCGCTGCAGCGCGGTGGCCTCCGCGTCGAGCTTCCGGACCACGACGAGGTCGTGGTAGAGCGCGCGGTACTCATCGTCGGTGAAGTCGACCGTGTAGTCGGGGTGTTCGACCCGGTCGCCCTCGGGGGTGAGCAGCTGCACGAACGCGGGTTCCGGCGCGGCCCGTGTTCCTGACGCCCGGGCCTTGACTTCGCCCTTCGCCATCCGTATCTCCCTGTCGTCTCTCGCGTCGGCAGCGGGGGTTGACCCTGCCACGCGGCGGGGGGTGTCTGCCACGCGGCGACCCGGTGGGATCGGCGCGTCGCGGGTGGGCACGAGGGTTCGTGCCCGGGAGCCGACCCCGGGCTCTGCCTCGCAGGGTATGCGGAGGCTACGGCCCCGTTGCCGGTGTGTGTCCAGCATCGCAGAAGGCGTGTGGATCGACACCCTGGAGTCGGCCCTCACCGACAGGCTAATACCGAAAAATCCCCCCACGTCGGGCAGATCTTCTCCGCGTTACGTCGCGTTAGTCCGAATGACCCCGCTAGGTTTGGAGCCCCGTTGTCCTCGGACGTGCGCCATCATCGGCTGTTCTCGCCCAACCGGCGGCCGCTGCTGATCTCCGCGCTGCTGGTTCTGCTCACCTCGGTGCCGACGATGATCGTCGTGGTGGCCGGCAGCGCGACGCTGGACAGTGCCCCGCCGACCCGCACGCCCGTCGTGGCCGACCCGCAGCCGGGCCCGGTCGTGGTGGGCTCGGGCCCGACGTCCGGCCCGCACGCCTCGGGGCCGGCGGGTGGCCACTCGATCGCCGCCGTGCCGACCGCGCCTCAGCCGCCGCTGCGCCCGCGCACGACTCCACGGTCCACGCAGGGCTCCGGGGGATCGGGAGGTGGCGGCGGTACATCGGGCCGAACGCCCCATCGCCTCAACCCCTCGATGGAGGCGTCGCCCCCGAAGACGGACGAGACACCCATACAGGATCGGGCGTGGCCCGGCTGGGACAGCAGCATCAAAGAGTCGTCATTCGGTATCCAGCAGGGTCGGTCGATCGGACACTTCCGGTCGGCCGATTCGGCTTTTGGGGCGTCACCGTCCGGCGCGCGTGTTCGAGTTGCGCGTCACGACCGCCCATGCCGTGGTGAAGGGCTTGCACGGCCATTGCGCGCACCCCGCCGTGCAGCCGCCGCCGGGCCGGCCGGTGATGGGCTGGTGGCGTTCGACCCGGCGCCGCGCGTCCGTGACCGCGTGGTCGTAGATGACGGGCATGATGCTCCTCAGACCCCCTGGACCGCGGGCGCGGTCCACAGCAGGCGCGCGTTGTAGAGCTGCTGCGCCGTGGCCAGCGCGGCCTCGGCGGACCGGAACACGGCGACCTCCGTCTTGCCGTTGCCCAGGCGCCAGCTGAGCACCGCCTGGTCGGGCAGCTCATGCCCCCAGGCGACGACTTGCGGGTGGTCGTCGTCGAGTGGATCAGCGACAATGCCGAAGAGCCGTGGTGCGCCTTCGAGCAGGAGCGTGTCGTCTTCAAACACCACTGGACACCACTGATCTCCCTCCCGGCCGAGGTGCGATCTGACGCATCCAGAATGCACGTGCAAGTTACGCACGGCAATACGGGCTTTCGAACTTGAGTAGAGCAAGGCAATCGCTTACCCAACCCGCGCTTGCGCGCCACCCCGGTAACGGACACACTCGTCCTGAGTAATGGAGGTGAGCGGTGTCCAGCGCCCACAGCCCCACGTTCCCCCGTTTCCAGTTGGGCAAGCAGCTGCGCGAGTTGCGCGAGAGGGCTCGGCTCACCACGGAGGACGTCGGCCTGCAACTGGACTGCTCACCGAGCACGATCAGCCGGATGGAAGGCGGCAAGGTCGGCATCCGGCGCAGCACGCTGGAACGCCTGCTGGAGATCTACGAGGTCACCGACCAGGCGCAGATCGACACGCTGGTCGTCCTCGCCCGGCAGGGCAAGACGCGAGGCTGGTTCGCCCGCTACGGCGACCTGCCCGCGAGCTACTCCCGATACATCGGGTTGGAGTCCAACGCAATCGAGATGCGTGACTACGAGGCGCTCGTGGTGCCCGGGATGCTCCAGACGGAGGAGTACACGCGGGCGCTGCTCGCGGCCTCTCCCAGCGAGTCCGAGGATGCCGTCGAGGCGCACGTCAAGGCGCGTCGTGAGCGGCAGAACCTCCTCAGCCGCGCCGAACAGCCACTGCAGCTCATCGCGGTCCTCGATGAGAGCGTCATCCGGCGCAGCATCGGGGGACCGGACGTCATGCGGTCGCAGCTCAAGCACCTGGCCGACATGGGCCGGGCGAGAAACGTGACGATCCAGGTCCTGCCCTTCTCCGGAGGGGCATATGCCGGCATGGCCGGATCGTTCGCGATTCTCAAGTTCCAAGATGCACCAAGCGTCGTGTACGCCGAGGCCATGACCGGCGATATCTACCCGGACGCCGATGATGTCCTGCGGTACGCCGACGTGTTCGAGAATCTGCGAGCTGCCGCGCTCAGCCCGTTGGAGTCGATCAAGCTGATCGAGGATTCTGCGAACTGAGTCCGGCCCAACCCGAAGGAGTGCGCAGATGGCTGCGCTGAACGAGCAGTGGCACAAGCCCACGCGAAGCGGTAACAACGGACAGTGCGTCGAAGCGCGGTTCGTCGACGGCGTCGTCGAGGTCCGCAACTCCAACTCCCCCGACGCGGGCCTGGTTCGCTTCACCCGCGCGGAATGGGACACCTTCATCGCCGCGGTCGACCTGGACGGCGAATTCCGCCTTCCGTAACGTGAACTCCCGCCCCATCTGTCGGGGCGGTGCGAATGGATCGGTGAACAGCGAAGGGACGACCCCCGACCGGGTCGTCCCTTCGTCGTAGCTGCGAGCCGTTTTCGATGCTATCCCTCACCTCCGGGCCCGGATACCGCCTGGTCTTCAGTCGCGGGATGCAGCAAAAAGCGGCGAATCGGGCCTGGTAGCAATCCTGCGATGTGGGTGTCGCGATCCGGCCCGGCGGGGTAACTATGAGTTATGAGCACTCAGGTATCGCCGGCGACGCAGGTGTCCGCGCTCACGATCCGGTCGTACCGTCCGACCGACCATCGCGAGTGCCGGCAACTGTGGGCCGAGATGACCGCGGCGGATGCCGGGCTCTACGGAGGCCCGTCCGACGACGACTCCGGGGCGGCCTTCGAGGAGTACCTCACCCGGCTCGACCTCTCCGGCATGTGGGTCGCCGCCGACGTGAGCGGCGGGGTCCTCGGCATGGTCGGGTTGCTGCTGGACGGCCGGGGCGGCGAGGTCGAGCCGCTGGTCGTCTCCGCTTCCCGGCGCGGCGAGGGCATCGGCCGCACCCTGCTGGCCCACGTGGCCGACCAGGCCCGGCGGCGCGGTCTGGGACAGCTGAGCATCTCGCCGTCGGCGCGGAACCTGGACGCCATTCGGTGCCTGCACGCGGCCGGGTACGACGCGCTGGCTCGGGTGACGCTGGCGATCGATCTGCGGCCTTCTAGCGCGTCGTTCGACGATGGCATCGACCTGTATGACCTTCGGTTTCGGTATTGAGTGATAAGTCGGGCACTCCGTGCCACGACTTATCGCTTATTTCGTAATAATCTGGCTTTAGTCCGTTTCGGGACGCGCGTTAGCACATGTCGCGCGGCGGCGTAGGCCCCTGTGGACGGTTATCCACAGGCCACGGTTCGGGCTTCCGGGCCGGCCCGGGGCGGTCCAGGCTCGTCGGCATGGCTTCCCGACTGCGTCTGCGCGGACCCGCCGAGCTCCTCTCGGCCATGCCCTACCTCATGGGGTTCCACCCCACCGACAGCCTCGTCGCGCTCGGTCTGCGCGGCTCCGGCCTGCACCTGCAACTGCGCGGCGACCTGCCCGACGACCACGACGCCGCCGCGGTGCTGGCCGAGCACTACGGACGCCTGTTCCGGCGCAACGCGATGGACGGCGCCATGCTCATCGGCTACGGCCCGCCCGAGCGGACCGAGCCGTTCCTGCGCGCGGTGGGCGCGGCGATGACGGAGCGGGGCATCGCGGTGCTGGACCTCCTGCGCACCCACGAGGGCCGGTACTGGTCGCTCCTGTGCGAGGTACCCGGCTGCTGCCCGCCCGAGGGCCGCGCCTTCGACCCGGCGACGTCGATCGCGGCGGCCGAGGCCACCCTCGCCGGGCTGGTCGCGCTGCCCGATCGGGCCGCCGTCGCCGCTACGTTCGCCGGGCCGAGCGGACCGGCCCTCGAGGCGATCGAGGAGGCGGGGAACCGGGCCAATCTGCGCGTACTGCGCCTCGTGGCCGGCCGCGACCCGATCGGCGTGCGCACCGCCGCCGTGGTCGCGGGCCGGGCCGCCCTCGACGCGGCCCTGGCCTGCTACGCGACCGGGCACCGGCTCACCGACGACGAGGTCGCGTGGCTGCAGGTGCTCCTGCTCGTGGTCGACTTCCGCGACCGGGCCTGGGAGCGCCTCGACCGCGACGTGCGCCGGGCGAACGGCCTGGCCGAGGCGCACCGCGAGCTGTGGACCGACCTGGTGCGCCGCTGCGAACCGTCCTCGGTCGCGCCGTCGGCGACCCTGCTGTCGTACCTGTCCTGGCGCACCGGCAACGGCCTGCACGCCTCGCTGGCGCTGGATCGGGCGTTGGACGCCGATCCCGGGTACTCCGCGGCCGCCCTCATGGCCGAGATCCTCGCGCGCGGGCTGTCGCCGCGGCAGGTGCCGCCGATCGGGCGCTCGCGCCGCCGGACCACTCGCCGGGTGGCCGTGCGGGCGCCTTCCTTCGCGCGGTCCGGGCCGCGTTCGAAGCTCTGCCCGGGCGCTGTTCGGGTCTTCGGGGACGGCGGGCCGGGGGTCAGCGGGGGCGAGGGAGGGCCGGAGCGCCCTGGACTCGATGAGGGGAGGCGTACACGTTGAACGTCGACCCTCGCAGGAAGCCGACGAGCGTGAGCCCCGCCTCGGCCGCGATGTCGACGGCGAGGGTGCTCGGCGCGGACACGGCGGCGAGCATCGGGATGCCGGCCATCCACGCCTTCTGGCACAGCTCGAAGCCGGCCCGCCCGCTGACCATGAGGATGTGCTCGGCGAGGGGGAGGCGTTCCTGGCGTACGGCCCATCCGACGACCTTGTCGACCGCGTTGTGCCGCCCGATGTCCTCGCGGAGGCAGACGAGCTCGCCGCCGGCCGTGAACAGCCCCGCCGCGTGCAGGCCGCCGGTCGCGTCGAACGCGCGCTGGCGGCGCCGGAGCGCGGCGGGGAGCCCGGCCAGGACCGCGGGCGCGACGGTGAGGGGGTCGCGGCTCACGTCGAACGCCGACCGGGTGCGCACGGCGTCGATGCTCGCCTTGCCGCACACGCCGCACGAGGAGGTGGTGTAGAAGTTGCGGGCGGCCTGCTGAGCGACCGGCGCGGGGACGTCGGCGCTCAGCCGGATGTCCACGACGTTGTAGGAGTTCGGCTCCTCGTCGCCGGCGCACAACTTCGCGGTGACCACGTCCGCGGCGCGCCCGATGACGCCCTCGGTCAGCAGAAAGCCGATCGCGAGGTCGAGGTCGTCGCCGGGCGTGCGCATGGTGACGGCGAGGGCCTGGCCGCCGACGCGGATCTCGAGCGGCTCTTCGGCGGCGAGCGTGTCCGGCCCGACCCGCGCCTCGACCCGCGCCGCGCTGGTCGGGTGCGCGCTGGTCGGATCGCCCGCGCTCGTCGATGTCGCCGCGGCGGTGCTGGGCTCCGTGGCTGCGGGCTGCCCGTTCGTCGGCCGCGCGATCGTGGCGGTGGCGTTGATCGATCCGGCGGCGGTGAGTTGAGGGGCGCCGGGAGCGGGTGCGGGTGGTGCGGAGTTGGCGGGCGCTGCTGATGCCGACGGGGCGGCCGGTGTCGGCTCGAGTGTGGTCGCCGGTGGGTGTGGGGAGGTTTGGGGCAGAAGGTCGGGTTGGTCGGTGGCGGTCAGGTGTATCCGGACGATGGTGCGGCGTTGCGTGACGCGGCCCATGGTGCGGCCCTCCTGACGGCGGCGTTCGTCGGCGTTTCCCTGTTCTCGTCCGACGGTAAGTTCTCGTTGTGCTCGACGGCCAACTGGGAACGCTCGCGGCGGTCATTCTCGCCGGCGGCAGAGCCTCGCGGCTCCACGGACGGGACAAGCCGATGATCGCCGTCGGTGGGGTGCCCATGCTGACGCGGGTCGTCGGGGCCGCGGTGGAGGCCGGGGCCGCGCCCGTCGTCGTGGTCGGACCCGACCGGGACGAGACGCCGGCCGGGGTTCGCGTCGTCCGGGAGGAGCCCGCCGGGGGAGGGCCGGTCGCCGCGGCCGCTGCCGGGATGGCCGCGATCGAACCAGTCGGTGTCGTTGCGCTGCTTGCCTCCGATTTGCCCTATATGTCCGCCCCCGCGCTCCTCGTGCTGATGGATGCTCTTGGAAACGCCGACGGGGCGCTGTTTGTGGACGAGCACGGGCGGCGGCAGCTGCTCTGCGGGGTCTGGAACCGCACGGCGCTGCGGGGGGCGATCGACGCGTTCGGGGACACCGGCGGTGGGTCGCTTCGGCGGCTCGTCCGGGACCTGGATGTTGTCGAGGTGCGGTGGGACGGGGAGAAGGCGCCGTACGTTGACTGCGATACCGAGGAAGATCTCCGAAGGGTGGGGCTGTGAGCGAGAACGTGCTCGGGGAGTGGCTGGACACCGCGGCGGCGGCGCTCGGCGTCGACGCCCCCGACGGTGAGACGCGCAAGGCGGTGCTCGACCTCGCTCGGGACGTGGCGCACAACGTGGCCCGGCCGGGGGCGCCGCTCACGGCGTTTCTGCTGGGGCTCGCGGTCGGACGTGGGGCGGATGTGCACGCGGCGAGCGCTGAGTTGAGCCGGTTGGCCGTCGGCGGGGAGTGAGCGACCGGCTGCCGACGTTGGTGCCCGAGCCGTGAGCGCAGAAGGCGGCGAGTGAGTGATCCGCGGGGCCGACGATCGTGTGCGAGCCGTGAGCGCTGAAGGTGGCGGGTGAGCGACCGGCTGGTCCGGTTCCCGTGCGGCTGGCGGTGATCCATGAGGCGGATGTGCAGGCCGCGGGCGTTGAGTTCACCCGCCTGGCCACCCGCGCCGAGTGAGCGATCGACTCTGGATAGGGTGAGGGCGCGGGGATAGGGAGGCGATCATGGCTGGTGAGCCCGGCGACGGCGGCGCGGTGTTCGAGAGTGCGCTGTTCGACGACGAGGATCCCGCGGGCGGCAACCTCAAGGAGAAGGTGGCCGAGGCCTGGCGGGACTTTGCGCGGCACCTCGTGGACGGGCTGCGTGACCTCGCGCCCGGGACCACGCTCGACCTGACGCTCGACCCCACGGCCTCCGGGACCGGGGATGCGATCTACTCGGTCCAGGTCACCGGCGAGGAGGGCGACCAGCTCGCGGCGACGGCCGTGAGCAATGCCGATCTGCCCACCGCGTACCGGCTGGACCGCACCGTCATCGCGGAGATCGTGGCGCTGGGCTGGTCGCCGCCGGGAGTCGTGGCCGGCTCCGGCGAGTCGTTCGGGCTGCGGGTCGGCAAGGGCGAGGCGCAGCAGCTGAGCCGGTTGATCACGCGCACGCTGCGCGACATCTACGGCACCCCACACCCGGCGTTCCTGACCTATCTGGCGCACGACGCCGAGGGGCACATCGCCCCGGTGCCGGCGCTCGGGGTGGCGCGGTCGCTGGCGTCGCTCGTGGACGCCGCGGAAGTGGTCCGCACCGGCGCGGGCAGCCTCGCGGAGCTCAACGAGCAGACCGAGGACCTGCCGCTGTACGACAAGGTGACCACGGTCGTCGCGAAGCTCATGAAGACCACGCCCGAGGAGCTGCCGATCGACCCCGACGGGGACATCGGCATCCGCTCCGGCTCGGCGATGGTGTTCGTGCGGGTGCGGGACAACCCGCCCCTGGTCGACGTCTTCTCGCCGATCCTGACCGAGATCGAGCCGACCGAGAAGCTGTACGTCAAGCTTTCGGAGCTCACCAACCGGATGCCGATCGGCCGGCTGTACTGCACCAACGACACGGTCTGGGCCAGCGTCCCCGTGTTCGGCCGCGACTTCCAGGCCACGCACCTCATGCTCGCCGTGCAGGTGATGACCGGGCTCGCGGACGAGCTCGACGACCGCCTGCATGGCGAGTTCGGCGGGAAGCGCTTCTTCGGCGAGGGCGACAAGCCGAAGCAGGCGATCACCAGCGACAGCGAGCGAACGGGCATGTACCTCTAGACGAGCGGCAGCCAGGCCTGCTGGGCGAGCGTCACGAGATCGTTCGCCTGCAGGCCCTGGTCGGACAGCGTCCACAGCGTTCCGCCGATCACGAGCGAGCGCTGCATCTGGGCGTAGCGCGCCGCCGGGTGCGTGATCGACCCCGCCTTCGTGACCTGGTTGTCGTGCACCGACAGGACCAGGGCGCTGGGCTGCTGGCCGCGCACCGGCAGTACCACCGCACCCGTCGCGGGCCAGAACAGGAACGCGTGCGGGTCGAACTCGGCCTCGGAGCCGGACCCCGGCACCTGGAACTGGGCCAGCCGCGCCGGCTTGGTCAGGTCGTGCACGTCGAACAGCGACACCTGCAGGCCCTGGACGCGGCCCTTCTCGTTGGCCTCCTGCCCGACGCCGAGCAGGAGCCCGTCGCCGGCCGGGTGCAGGTACGCGGAGTACCCGGTGATCTTGAGTTCGCCCAGCGTGCGGGGCGCGGACGGGTCGCTCAGGTCCAGGGTGTAGAGCGGGTCGGTCTGGCGGAACGTGACCACATAGGCCGTCGTGCCGATGAACCGCACCGAGTAGATCTTCTCGCCCCGGCCGAGGCCGCCGACCTTGCCGGTCTCGGCGAGCGTGCCGGCGCGCTGCTCGAGCACGTAGACGGTCGAGGCGTCGTTCGCGGTCGTCGCCACCCGCAGCCGGCCGTCCCACTCCGACATCGAGTACTGGTTGAGCAGCCACCCGGGCACCTCGCCCGCCGCCACGTACTTCGGCCTGGCCGCCCCCGCGATCGTGAACTTGAACAGCTGCGTCTTCGGGTCCGGCGCCGGGCCGGCCCGCTTGACCATCGGCCCGCTCGCGCGCCAGCGCTGGTCGTTGGCGACGTAGAGGCTCGGTCCGTTGGCGTAGACGATGCCGCCGTCGGCCGCGACCGAGACGGGCTCGCCGGAGCCGAGGCCGGCCGCGCCGAGGTCGAACGTGGCCACGGTGAGCAGCGACGTCCCCGAATACGTTTCCGGCAGCTGTACCGCCCCACACCCGACCTGCCCGTCGGTCTTCTTCCCCGCGGCGTCCGTCGAGGTCCACCGGGGCAGCCAGTCCTCGACCGGCGCGGCGGCGACGGCCGAGCGGTTGGCGGCCAGCCGGGCATCGTCGTCCTGGAGCTTCGAGTAGTCCGGGAACGCCAGCCGCGGCGCCGAACGGATCACGACCCGGGCGACGCTGCCGACCTGGCGCGCGTCGAGCAGGGCGCCGTCGGTGCGGTACGTGCTCACGATCTTCGGCGCGCCGGCCAGGTCGACGAGTGTGAGCAGCGGGCCGCCCCGCTCCGGGTCGGAGTAGTCGAAGCCGAGCACCAGCGCCCGGTCGCCGGCCAGCAGCAGCCGGTCGGCGCCGGCGGCGGGCTTGCCGGTGTCGCTCGCGCCGTCCAGCGACAGCGTGCCGGTGACCTTCCGCGAGGCGGCGTCGACCACCACGAGGCGGCCGCGCGCGAGGGTCACAATCCGCTTGCCGTCGGTCTTCACCACGTCGGGCTCGTCGACGCCCGCTTCATGGGTGTTGGTACCGGAGAAGCTCTGATCGCCGCCGGCGGCCTTCGCCTGCGCCTCGGGCATGGCACCGCTGTTCAGGGTGGTCCGCATGCCCCCGGGCAGGGTGTTGAAGCCCCACGGGCCGACCGCGTCCATGGTGGCCTTGCGCAGCCCCTTGGCCAGCTCCTCGCAGTCGTCGAAGGCGACGAGGCGGAGCGCGGGGGCCGGGCCGCTCTGGGCTACTTCGGACAGGTCCGATGCTGTCGCGGTACACCCGGAAAGCACCAGGCACAGGGCACTCAGCGTGGCGGCGGCGCGTTTCATGGCTCTAGGACGGCGCCGGGCCTCCCGCGGTTCCCGTGTCGGCCGCGATTCGCGGGGCCAGCGTCTCCACCAGCCGCGACAGCACGATCATGCTGCGGGTCGAGGTCACGAACGGCTCGGCGCGCAGCCGCTCGAGGGCCTCCTCGAGCCCGGCCATGTCCATCGCCCGCAGATGGACGAGCGCGTCGGCCTCGCCGGAGATGGTGTACGCCCCCACGACCGCCGGATGCCGCTTGGCCGCCGCCTTCAGCTGGGCCGGGGAGGTGCGCCCGGTGCAGAAGAGTTCGACGAACGCCTCCGTGGTCCAGCCCACCGCGCCGGGGTCGATCAGGGCCGTATAGCCGCGGATCACACCGCTGGATCGGAGCCGGTCGACGCGTCGCTTCACGGCCGGGGCGGACAGCGCCACCCGCTCGCCGATGTCCGCATACGATGAGCGGGCGTCTTCCTGCAGCAGCGCAATGATTCGCTGGTCAATCGGGTCCAGCCGCAACGAATCCCTCCTCGAAAGCAACTTTTCTCGCTGTTTTATGAAACACGGGAAATCTACCGTTTGATCTCGTGACGCGGTCGTACCTGATGTCGCCACCCGAGCACTTCGTGGTGGAATATGCGATCAATCCCTGGATGGACACCACCGCCCCGGTGGACACCGAGCTGGCCGTGAAGCAGTGGGAGGGCCTGCGCGAGACGCTGGTCCGCCTGGGCCACGAGGTCCACGTGCTGCTGCCGGAGATCGGCCTGCCGGACATGGTCTACGCGGCCAACGGCGCCTTCTCGGTCGACGGGGTCGTCTACGGCGCGAAGTTCAAATACCCGCAGCGCACCGCCGAGGCGGCCGCGCACCGGCGGTTCTACGACACGCTCGGCTGGCGCTACCACCTGGCGTCGGAGACCAACGAGGGCGAGGGCGACTTCACCTACCTGCCCGCGGCGCTCGGGGGCCTGGTGCTGGCCGGGCACGGCTTCCGCACCGAGGTCGCCGCGCACGCCGAGGCGCAGGAGACGCTGGGCCGGCCGGTGGTCTCGCTCCGGCTCGTCGACCCGCGCTTCTACCACCTCGACGTGGCGCTGGCCCCGCTGGACGACGCGAACATCGCGTACTACCCGGAGGCGTTCTCCGAGTCTTCGCGGCGGGTGCTCGCCCAGCTCTTCCCGGACGCCGTGATCGCGACGGAGTCCGACGCGCTCGCGTTCGGTCTCAACCTCGTCTCCGACGGGCGCAACGTGGTGCTCAGCAGCGAGGCGACCGGGCTGGCGGCGCGGCTGCGCGAGGCCGGCTACGTGCCGGTCCCGGTCGAGCTGAGCGAACTCAAGAAGGGCGGCGGCAGCGTGAAGTGCTGCGTCGCCGAACTGCGCGGCTAACCGCTGGGGTCGGCCGGCTGACTGCTGGGGTCGGCCGGCTAGCTGTTGGGCTCGGCCGGCTCGGAGGCACTCCGCACGACCACCCGCTTCGCGGTCCACGTGGCCGACGTCCCGGCCGGTGCGGTGCCGGCGACCGTCAGTTCGGTGCCGGGCATGATGCCGCTGGGCTGGATGGTGTGCCGCTTGGCGTACACCTTCAGGTCCTTCGGCAGCTGCCAGGTGCGCGTGAAGCCGTCGGACGAGCGGACGGTCAGCGCGGTGTCGGTCACCTTCGTCGCGTCGCCGTTCTGGATGGCGACGCGCACGGGGCCGTGCTTCGTCTGCACGAGCCCCTCGCCGTGCAGCACGTCCTTGAGCATGTCACCGTGTCCGGCGGTCGAGGGCGCGCTGGGCTCCGGCGTCGGCTGCGCGGCCGCGGCGACGGGCGGCAGCGCGCCGGCGAGGGTGAGGACCGCCGCGCCGCAGAGCAGGCCAAGTCGTTTCATCGGGGTACCTCCTCGCAAAGAGGGCGAGGGTGTGCCCTACCTCGGATCCCGCGCCGCAAACTTGACGTAGGGGGTGCCCAGCGCGCGGAACGCGTCGCCCGGGCGCTCGTGACCGTCGGTGGAGTGGCCGAGCGCGTCGGCCGGGTCCTGGCACATGAGCACGTGCGAGGCCTGCGCGCCGAGCGCGGCCAGCGGCCAGAAGAGCAGGTGGACGAGCAGGCCCAGGATCTTGATGGCGACCACGTCGCCGACCGCGCGGCCGGTGTACTCGTGGCGGTACCAACTGAGGACGAGCCGCCAGTAGGGCTGCCCGTCGACGCGGACGCCGTCACGGTCGACGACGGGACCGTGCTCGTATCCGATCCCGCGCACGATCACGGCGATCGCGCGCAGGTTCAGCAGCCGGCGCACCGGCATCGACAGGACCGTGACCACGCCGCCGATCCACCAGCCGGGCTGGTCGAGCCGGGTCAGCAGCAGAAACAGGATCACGTGCAGCACCGTGAGCGGCACGCCGACCCAGCCCAGCGCGACGCCCTGCGTGAAGATCCCGACCGGGTCGGCGCCCACGCGGCGTAGCCGCTGCCAGAACAGCACCTGGACGAGCAGGATCCCCAGCGACGCGCCGGCGCCGCCGAGCCCCAGGACGACCCACCAGGTATGCATAGACAGTCATCATGACACGGTGCGCAACGGGAAGGTGACCGTGAATCTGGCCCCGCCCTCGGGCGCGTGCCCGGCGTCGATGCGGGCCCCGAGCCGCCGCGACAACCGCGCCGCCAGCGCCAGCCCGAGCCCGCTGCCGACCTTCCGCACGCCCTGGTACCGCCGCGACAGTGCCCCCCGCTCGAACGCCACCGCCAGGTCCTCGTCCGTGAACCCGGGCCCGCCGTCGCGCACCTCGATCCAGGCCGCCGACGGGCTCGTGTAGAGCGCCAGCACCAGGGGGGCCTGTGCAGGTACCACACGCAGGGCGTTCTCCAGCAACCCGTCCAGGATCTGCCGGATGCGCCCCGGGTCGGTCGACACCGGAACGGGGAACGGCGGCAGCTCCGTGCGCAGGACCAGCCCGGCGCTCGCGACCCGCCCGCCCCACGCCTCGGCGGTCGTGGCGAGCAGCTGCGTGAGGTCGACGTCCACGACCTCGATCGGCAGGTCCGCGGCCTCGAGCCGGGCCAGCACGAGCAGGTCGGCGATGAGCCGGTCGAGGCGCTCGGCCTCGTCGAGCACCGTCTGCCCGGCCCGCTGCGCGCCCTCCTCGCCGACCACCCCGTCCGCGAGCGCCTCGGCGTAGCCGCGGATCGTCGTCAGCGGCGTGCGCAGCTCGTGCGAGACCGACAGCAGGAACTCCCGCTCCCGCCCCTCGCTCGTGGCGAGGGCGGCGGTGAGCGCGTTGACCGCGTGCGCGAGCTCGGCGACCTCGGTCGGCCCGTCGGGGGAGAGCGTCACCGTGCGGTCGCCCGCGCTGAGCCGCTTCGCCGCCGTCGCCACGTTGCGGATCGGCCGCGCGATGCGCCGGGCGAGCAGCGGCCCGGCGATGAGCCCGGCGGCGAGCCCGGCCAGCAGCGCGATCCACAGCTGGCTGGAGAAGCGCTCGAGCGCCCCGCCCGGCGGCGCCTCGGCCAGCACGACGCCGTTGCCGTCCTTGCCGATCGGGCGCCCGGCCACCAGCCGGATCCGCCCGCCCACCTTGGCCAGGCGCACCTCGACGTTCTGGCCGGCGGCGATCGCCTTGACCACGTTCGCGGGCAGTCCCTCGCGATCGGCCTTGCCGGAGCGGATGAGGTACACCTCGATGTTCTGCTCCGCCAGGCGCTTGGCGACGTTCTCCTCGTCGGTGGGGTTGCGGGGCGTGTTCACGAAGCGCGGGCGCAGCAGCTCGGCGGTGAGCTTGGTGTCGTCGGCGAGCCGCTGGCGGGCGGCCTTGTTGGCCTGGGTCGCGGTGAGCGGGATGCCGACCGCCGCCGTGACGAGCACCGACATCACGGCGACGACGCAGGTGACGAGCGCCGTGCGGGCGGCCAGGGACTTAAGCATCGGCGGTGTATCCGACGCCGCGCACGGTACGGATCACCGAAGCGGCCTCGCCCAGCTTGCCGCGCACCTGGGCCACGTGGACGTCGACGGTGCGGGTGCCGCTGTGCGCCGCGTACCCCCAGACCGACCCCAGCAGCTCCTCCCGCGTGAAGACCCGCCCGGGCCGGCCCATGAGGTGCGCCAGCAGGGAGAACTCGGTGGACGTGAGGCTCACCGGGGCGTCGCCGACCCGGCACTCCCGGCGCGCGGGGTCGATCGTGATCGGCCCGACCGTGCGCACCTGCCCCACGTCCGGCGGTCCCTGGGTGCGGCGCAGCACCGCCTTCACGCGCGACACCAGCTCGCGCGGGCTGAAGGGCTTGGTGATGTAGTCGTCCCCGCCGAGCTCGAGCCCGAGGATGCGGTCGACCTCGTCGTCGCGGGCGGTCAGGAACAGCACCGGCGTCCAGTCGCCCGCTTCCCGCAGCCGCCGGCAGATCTCGGTGCCGTCCAGGCCGGGTAGCGCGATGTCGAGGACGCATGCGACGGGCCGGAGCTTGCGCGCGGCCGCGAGTCCGCCGGGGCCGTCGTGCTCGACGTGCACGCCGAAGCCTTCGCGGGCGAGGTACATCCGCAGGAGGTCGGCGATCGGCTTCTCGTCCTCGACGACGACCACGAGGCCTTTGCCCTGATCCACCGTCTCATTCTGACGGTTTTCGCGCGTGGGGCATGTTCGGGAGATGTTTGGGAACGCCCTCACGCGGAAACCAATATGGCGATCGGCCCCCTCGCAGCGGCAGCCAGCGCCCGCAGTCGAGGCGGGCCGATCACATGTATTGGCTCGGGGTTCTCGGCCGCGCGGTCTGCTGCTCGATAAGTCGGGCGCTTCGCGCCGCGACTTATCGGATTTATCGCCTGACGGGGCTTAAATCCGATTCCGGAGGAATCGGATCGCGGTGGGCAACAACGCGGCAAGCAGCGACGTCAGACGGGCGTGGGGCGGGCGCTGGCGTGAGGAGCGGGCGAGCGGCGTGCGGTGAGGTGAGGAGCGGGCGAGCGGCGTGCGGTGGGGCGAAGCGAGCGTGCGGCGTGCGGTGAGGTGAGGAGCGGGCGAGCGGCGTGCGGTGAGGTGAGGAGCGGGCGAGCGGCGTGCGGTGGGGCGAAGCGAGCGTGCGGCGTGCGGTGGGGCGAAGCGAGCGTGCGGCGTGCGGTGAGGTGAGGAGCGAGCGTGCGGCGTGCGGTGGGGCGAAGCGAGCGTGCGGCGCGCGGCCGTGCATCGGGCAGTGGCGCGACGAGCGAGCCCGCGGCGGTCGATCGCGCGACGAGCGGACAGCCGGCAAGGGTCAGCAAGGCCAGGCGAGGCCAGCGGGGGTCGAGCGAGGGGTGGCAAGGCCGGCGGGGGTCGAGCGAGGCCCAGCGAGGGTCAGGCGAGGCCAGCCGCGGGGCAGTGAGGGTCAGGCGAGGCGCAGTTCGGGGCGGGACTTGGCCGGTGCCGTGGCGCGGGCCGCGGAAGCCGAAGAAGCCGAGGAAGTCGCGGCCCGAGCCGGCTCGATGACGCCCCAAGGCGTCCGGAACGCCTGCTTCAGAGCCTCGTCCAACCGCCACATCTCGGCCGTCGAGCCGAGGCGGATCCAAAGGTTCTCGCGCACCCCGTCGATGGCCGTCACGCCCAGCTGAATCCCGTTGCGTGCCGGCTCCGGCGTCCAAGCCACGTCGGCCAGCTGGTGGAGGTCGGCGTTGAGGTGGAGGCTGACTCGGCGCAGTACCGCGGACTCGCTCGTCACCACGAGGCGGTTGCGCGTCAGCATGAGCACGTTGCGCCGGCCGTGGCTCGTCGTGCACCGCGCGATCACGGCGACCGAGTCGCGGTCCCCGGCGCAGCGGCGCAGCACCTGGACATGGCGCGCGACGGTGCCGCCCGGCAGCTTCGCCAGCGCGGTGGCCGGCAGGAACGTCCGTGAGAAGGTGTCCAGCGCTTCCATACCGTGCGCAACGACGGGGCTCGCGCACCGACACGCGTTTGGAGCGCCGATCTCGCGGCCTCGGCACCCGGACACTCCCACGATGTCCGGATTTGCCGATTCGCAGCCGCGAGATCGGCGCACAGTGGGTGCGACGCCGACGCACCCTGGAGTGAAGACTTCACGCGTTCGGGCGAGTCCGGCGTATCGGACATGCCCGAATGGTTCGCGGTGACCGGTTGCCCGGTGACCCGCCGGGCAACCGGTCACCAGTCCGGGGTACCCGAAAGAGTCGACCCGCCCGGCTGGGCGCTGGGCGCAGTGACCCGGCGGTGTGCACCGCCGAGTCCAGCGACCAGCCGGGCGGGTGGTCGCTGGGTCAGGACGCGCGCGGGCTGGGCTTCAGCGGGGCGCACGCCTGCACCGCGGCCGCGACCTTCGCGTCCGAGGTGTCGAGCTGCTCGGTGGAGCCGGTGATGGTGACGCCGTGCTCGGTGAGGCAGTTGCGGTAGGCGGCGTCCTGGCCGTTGCCGCGGTTGCCGCCGCCGTTGCCGAAGCCGCCGCCGGGGAAGCCGCTCGGGCGCAGCGACGCGCACGCCTTCTGGGCCTTCTCCCACACCTGCTGGTCGACGCCGTTCGGGGCCTCGCTGCCGAAGAAGCCACCAGGGCCGCCACCAGGGCCGCCGCCGCGGAAGCCGCCGCTGCCGGACGGGCGCGGCTCGCCGGAAGGCCGGGGCTGGCCGGACGGGCGGCTGTCCGGGAAGCCCGACGGGCGGGCGGTGGGCCGGCCGGAGGCATTGTTGAACTGTCCGAGATCGACGCCGTTGTTCCGCAGGCAGGACACGTAGTCCGTGCCGCCCGACGCACCCGCGGCGGTCGGGGTGTTGTCGTCGGAGGAGCCGCAGGCGGCGGCGAAGAGCGCCACCGCGGCGAGCGCCAGGGCGGCGCCGCCGATCCGCTTGTTCATCACCCGTGTGATGGAACGTCGCCAAGCTCGATGGCGAGTCGGCCGAAGCTCAAAGTTTCCTCATAACCGCAAGGCGCGTAAATGCCGCGATTCGGCCGGAGGGCGGCTCCCAGGGAACTTTGAGGTCGGGCCTAGCTGGCCGGGAGGAGAACCCGCTGAACTACGTTCCCATGAAGGTCTGGTGGCTTGCCGGAGGGGTCGCCGTGCTCGCGGCCGCAGCTGTGACGGCGGTTGTGCTGACGAATTCCGACGCGAAGGCTCCGGTGCAGGTCAGCACCGCGAAGGTGGGCCGGGGGCAGGTCAGCAGCACGGTGTCCGCGTCCGGCACGGTGCAGGCCCAGGCCACCCGCAACCTCGGGTTCACCACCAGCGGCACGCTCACCGAGCTCAGCGTCAAGGCCGGCGACGTCGTCGCCGAGGGCGCGGTGCTGGCGAAGATCGACGACGCGTCGGCCCAGGACGCGGTCGAGCAGGCCTCCGAGAGCGTCTCCAACGCGCAGGACGCGCTGACCAAGGCGGTGACCGCGCACGACACCGCGCTGGCCCTGCCCACGAGCAACCCGACGACGGCCGCGGCGAACCCGTCGAGATCGGCCGGCGGCCAGACCGGCGGCCAGACCGGCGGGCAGACGGGTGGTCAGACCGGCGGCCAGACCGGCCAGGGCGGACAAAATACTCAAACCGGTCAAAATGCCGCACAGACCCGCGCCAACCAGGTGCAGCAGACCAGCGACAACCTCATGAACGCCCAGCAGCGGCTCAACAACGCCAAGCTGAGCCTCACGCAGGCCAACGCCAAGCTCGCCGGCACCGTCATCACGGCCCCCGTCGGCGGCAAGATCCTCTCGGTCACCGGCTCGGTCGGCAGCCAGGCCGGTTCCAACGTGATCACGCTCGCCGGCACCGGCGACGCGGTCGTCAAGGCCCAGTTCACCGAGGCCGAGGTGGCCGCGCTCAAGGTCGGCCAGACGGCGCAGGTCAGCCTGCCGGACAACGCTTCGGAGAAGTACGCCGGAAAGGTCCTGCAGATCGATCCGGCCGGCACGGTGTCGAATCGCCTGGTGCGCTACGCGGCCCTGATCTCCTTCGACAAGGTGCCCGACACGCTGCTCTACGGTCAGAGCGCTACTGTCGCAGTAGTCACCGCGTCCGCGGACGACGTGCTGTTCGTCCCCTCGACCGCCGTGCACGACGGTTTCGTCACCGTGCGCGTCAACGGCAAGGACGAGCGGCGGGCCGTCGAGACCGGGCTGCGCGGCGACGTCAACACCGAGATCAAGAGCGGACTTGCCCAGGGCGACGAGATCCTGGCGGCGGGTCAGTGACGATGGAGCCGATGCCGATCGCGACTCAGGCGACCGAACGCCAGCCGAAGGTGCTCGTCGTCGACGACGAGGCGAGCATCCGCGCCCTGCTCTCGGCCACGCTGCGGCTGACCGGCTTCGAGGTCCGGGTCGCCACCGGGGGCAACGAGGCACTGGCCGCGGCCGCCGAGTACTGCCCCGATCTCGTCGTGCTCGACGTCATGATGCCCGACCTGGACGGCTTCGAGGTCGCCCAGCGGCTGCGCACGAGCGGCCGGCCGGTGCCGGTGCTGTTCCTGACCGCGCGCGACTCCGTCGAGGACCGCATCTCCGGGCTGACCGTCGGCGCCGACGACTACGTGGCCAAGCCGTTCAGCCTCGAGGAGGTCGTGCTGCGGATCCGCGCGATCCTGCGCCGCAGCCTGGGCGAGCAGCAGCAACTCGTCGACGGCGGGGTGCTGCGCTACGCCGACCTGGAGATGGACGAGGACGCGCACGAGGTGCGTCGCGGCGGCATTCGCGTCGACCTGTCCCCGACCGAGTTCAATCTGCTGCGGTACCTCCTGACAAACGCCGGCCGCGTGGTGAGCAAGGCGCAGATCCTCGACCGGGTCTGGAACTACGACTTCGGCGGCGACGGGCGGATCGTGGAGAGCTACGTCTACTACCTGCGCCGCAAGATCGACAAGTGGGACCCGCCGCTGATCCACACGGTCCGCGGCGTCGGCTACGCGCTGAGACTGCCGAGAACCGAGGGGTGAACCTGCGGCTCTGGCGACACTGGACGGTCCGGACCCGGATCGTCGTCTCGGTCGTGTCGATCGCCGCGGTCGCCTTGATCACCGCGAACGTGATCGGGGTGCTGTTCCTCAACTGGTACCTCATGCAGCGCGTCGACCAGCAGCTCGCCGGACCGTTCCGGGGTCGTCCGCCGAGCAGCGCCACGCAGAACAAGCGCCCCGAGGGCCAGTTCTCGCCCGGCCCCGAGTTCCAGATCTACCACTTCGACGCCGACGGCCGGCTCGACAACACGACCGAGACGCCGCTGGTCGACCCGAAGCTCTTCGGCGACCTCAAGGCGCGGGCCGAGGACGGGCAGCCGTTCACCGTCGACGGGCCCGGCGCGCAGTGGCGGGTGCGCGTGTTCCCGGCGACCTGGGCCGGCACCCCGGGCTACGGGGCATTCGCGATCTCCCTGAAGGACGTCGCGGCGACGCGGGACCAGATGGTGCAGTACACCTCCGGCATCAGCCTCTTCCTCCTCGCGCTGGTCGGCATCGCCACCGCCGCGCTGGTGCGGGTCGGGCTGGCGCCGCTCACGCGCATGGAGGAGGCCGCGGCCGACATCGCCGGCGGCAACCTCTCCCGCCGCATCGACGACGCCGACTCGCACACCGAGTCGGGCCGCCTCGGCATCGCGCTCAACACGATGATGACCCGCATCGAGGGCGCGGTCGACGACAGCGCGGCCTCGGAGCGGCGGCTCCGGCAGTTCCTCGCCGACGCCGCGCACGAGCTGCGCACCCCGCTCACCAGCGTGCAGGGCTTCGCCGAGCTGTACCGGCGCGGCGGCGCCCCGCCCGGCCCGGCCCTGGACGAGGCGATGGAGTGCATCGAGGCCGAGGTCAGCCGGATGCGCCTGCTCGTCAACGACCTGCTGACGCTGGCCCGCCTGGACGAGGAGCGCCCGCTGCAGCAGCACCCCGTCGACCTGCTCGCTGTCGCCGCCGACACCGTGCGGGACGCGCACGTGCGGGTGCCGACGCGGTTCGTACAGCTCGCGGCGCTGGAGGAGCGCTCGGTGACCTTCGAGCCGATCACGGTCGAGGGCGACGAGGCGCGGCTGCGGCAGGTAGTGGCCAACCTGGTCAGCAACGCGCTGCAGCACACGCCGGAGGACACCCGGATCGTGGTCAAGGTCGGGCGCGCCGGGCCGCCGAAGATGCTGCCGATCGCGGCCGTCGGGGCCACGCTGCCCGAGGGCGCGCCGCTGGGCTGCGTCGAGGTCAGCGACACCGGCCCGGGCATGAAGCCGGAGGACGCCGTGCGGGTCTTCGAGCGGCTGTACCGCGCCGAGGGCTCCCGCTCCCGCCGCTACGGCGGCGCCGGCCTGGGGCTGTCGATCGTCGCCTCGATCGTGCAGGCGCACGGCGGGCGCGTGGAGCTGTGGACGGCTCCGGGGCAGGGCACGACGTTCCGGGTACTGCTGCCGGCTCTGGATCTTCCCGACGACCTTGCCGACGACCTAGCCGACGACCTTGTCGACGAGTTCGTCGACATCGACCTCGATGAGGGCGTCGAACCGGGGCCCGAACGCCCCGACGAATCGGTGGAAATGCGGGCAACGGGATTCCGAGGCAACTCCGAGGTTCGCTGAGGTTTGCTCCGAGCGATTTCCACCACCATTCCCCTCATGCGTTTGTCGCTGCCTTCTTCGGGCAAGCCACGGCTCAACTCCGTGACCCTCGTGAACACCGTGCTCGTGCTCGCCGCGGTCGGCGGGGCGTTCTGGGCGTACCAGATCGTCAGCGGACCGGCCGCGAACGCCGACACCGGGACGAGCACCACGCGCACCCGGAACGTGGCGGTCACCGAGGGCACGGTCTCCCAGACGGTCTCGGCGACCGGCTCGGTGGCCAGCGCCTCGACCGCGAACGCCAACTTCGCCACCTCGGGCACGGTCACCGAGGTCGACGTGAAGGTCGGCGACGTGGTCACGAAGGGCCAGACGCTCGCCAAGGTGGACCCGACCTCGGCCCAGGCCGCGCTGGACACCGCGAAGGCGAACCTGACCGCGGCCAAGGCGGCGCTGACCCGCGACCAGAACAACTCCGCCGACGACGCCACGATCGCCTCGGCCCAGGCCCAGGTCGCGACCGCGCAGGCGAACGTGACCTCGGCGCAGGCCAACGTCAACGGCACGGTGCTGACGGCCCCGATCGCCGGCACGGTCACCGCGGTCAGCGGCGCGGTCGGCTCCTCGTCGGGCGGCTCGAGCGCGTCCAGCGGCGGGGGCGGCGGAAACGGCACCACCGGCTCGACGACGTCGAGCTCCTCGAGCTCCGGCAGCGGCTTCGTGCAGATCGCGGACCTGTCGAAGCTGCAGATCAACGCGAGCTTCGCCGAGTCGGACGCGACCAAGCTCAAGGCGGGCCAGGCCGCCAACATCACCTGGAGCGCGCTGTCCGGCACGCGGGCGACGGGCAAGGTGGCCACCATTTCTCCGACGGCCACGACCAGCAACAACGTGAACTCCTACGCCGTGACGATCTCGCTGGACTCGCTTCCGGAGGGGGTACGGCTGGGTCAGAGCACCACCGCGGTCGTGACGGTCGCCGAGGCGCAGAACGTGCTGCGCATCCCGAGCACCGCCCTGCGCACCGCCGGCGGCCAGCGCACAGTGCAGGTGACGGTCAACGGGCAGACCGAGGAGCGCCAGGTCGAGGTCGGCATCACCGGTGGCGGCTTCGTGGAGGTCAAGTCCGGGCTGCAGGCCGGCGAGCAGGTCGTGATCACCACGACGACGACGAACTCGACCACCGGCACGACCAACCAGTTCCCCGGCGGGGGCAACTTCCCCGGCGGTGGTGCCGGCAACTTCGGCGGGGGCGGCGGCAACTTCGGCGGCGGCGGTCGTGGGGGCAACTGACATGACCACGCAGACGATGACCGTGGTCGAGTCGACCACCAAGCCGGTGCTCGACATCCAGAACGTGGCGAAGATCTACGGCCAGGGCGAGACCGAGGTGCACGCGCTGCGGGGCGTGACGCTCACCGTCGAGCGCGGCGACTACGTCGCGATCATGGGCTCGTCGGGCTCGGGCAAGTCGACGCTCATGAACATCCTGGGCTGCCTCGACATTCCGACGTCCGGGCAGTACCTCCTGGACGGCGTCGACGTCAGCCGGCTCAACGACCGCCAGCTCGCGCTCGTGCGCAACCGCCGGATCGGCTTCGTGTTCCAGTCGTTCAACCTCATCGCCCGCACCACCGCGCTGGCCAACGTGGAGCTGCCGCTCGCCTACGCCGGGGTCAAGGCCGCAGAGCGCCGCCGCCGCGCCCGGGCCGCCCTGAACATGGTCGGCCTGGCCCAGCGCGAGGACCACGAGCCCAACCAGCTCTCCGGCGGCCAGCAGCAGCGCGTCGCGGTCGCCCGGGCGCTGGTCACCGCGCCGGCCCTGCTGCTGGCCGACGAGCCCACGGGCAACCTCGACACCCAGTCCACCAACGATGTGCTCGCGGTGTTCGACCAGCTCAACCGGTCGGGCCGAACCATCGTGCTGATCACTCACGAGCCGGACGTCGCCGAGCACGCCAAGCGGCTGATCCGGCTGGTCGACGGACGCATCGTCCAGGATGAGCGGCTGAAGTGAACATCTTCGAGACCATCCGCTTCGCGCTGCGCGCGATCACGGCGAACAAGCTGCGCTCCAGCCTCACGGTGCTGGGCATCCTGATCGGCGTCGCCGCGGTCATCCTGCTCGTCGCGGTCGGCAACGGCTCGGCTCAGGCGGTGCAGAACCAGATCGAGTCGCTGGGCACCAACACCCTGACTGTCACGGCGGGGGCCGGCGGCGGGGCGCGTGGGGCGGCCTCGACCCAGAACACCGCGCTGAACATGGATCTCGTGCCGGCCTTGGAGAACAAGGACGAGGCCCCGCACGTCAAGAGCGTCTCGCCGGTGGTGACCGGCTCGCAGGCGGCGACCTATGAGGGTACGGATCACACCATCGCGCAGTTCGTCGGTACGTATCCGGGCTATGTCGCGGCGTCCAACTTCAAGATCTCGAAGGGCACGCTGTTCACCGACGACGACGTGAAGGACTCGCGCAAGGTCGTGGTGATCGGCTCGACCGTCGCCGAGGAGCTCTTCGGCAACGTCGACCCGCTGTCCAAGCAGGTCACCGTCTCCGGCAAGCTCTTCACGGTCATCGGGGTGCTCGCGGAGAAGGGCGGCAGCGGCTTCAACGACCCGAACGACGTGGCCATGGCGCCGGTCTCCGCGGTGCAGGAGTCGCTGACCGGGTACGGCTCGCTCAACCAGCTCCTCGTGCAGGCGACCTCGCCGGACGCGGTCAGCGAGGCGCAGTCCGAGATCACCGCGATCCTCAACGAGAAGCTGAACATCAGCGGGTCCTCGACGACGTCGGCGTACCGCATCCTCAACCAGTCGCAGCTGCTGGAGACCCGGGCCAACACCGCCGAGACGTTCACGCTGCTGCTCGGCGCCGTGGCCGGCATCAGCCTCCTGGTCGGCGGCATCGGTATCACGAACATCATGATGGTGACCGTCACCGAGCGGACCCGCGAGATCGGCATCCGCAAGGCGCTCGGCGCCCCGAAGCGCACCATCCTCACCCAGTTCCTGGTCGAGGCGACGGTGTTGTCGCTGATCGGCGGCCTGCTCGGCGTGGCCGCGGCCATCATCGGCAGCCAGTTCACGATCGTGAGCATCAAGCCGGTCATCGTGCCCAGCTCGGTCGCCCTGGCGCTGGGCTTCTCGGTCGCGATCGGCCTGTTCTTCGGCAGCTACCCCGCCTCCCGGGCGGCCGGCCTGCGCCCGATCGAGGCCCTTCGGTACGAGTAAATGCCCTGTCGTTCTCCGCGCGGGTAGGTCCCGGTTGCGGTGCCAAAACCCCCCGCGGGCATCGCAACCTGGTCCCACCCGCACGACCGGTGTTCCAAAAGGAGTTCCCGTGACCCACGCCGCTTCGCCTTTCCGCCGTCCGGACGCGTCGCCGTACGAGCGCCCGGACGCCTCCGACGACGACACGGAGTTTCTCCCCGCCGTCCTGGACGGGCCCGAGCCCGACCTCCTGGACGAGCCCGAGCCCGACCTCCTGGCCGAGCCTCCGCTGGACGACGACCTGAACGAGCGGATCGCGAAGGCCGCACCCCGGCGCCTGGCCAACCGCGCCACCTACGTCCTGGCCGGCCTGGCCCTGCTGGTGGTCGGCTTCGTCGGCGGCGCCCAGGTGCAGAAGTCCTACGGCACCGCCCCCGCCGCGTCGGGCCCGGGCGGCGCCAACCCGGCCGCGCTCGCGAGCGCCTTCGCGGGCCGCAACGGAGGCCAGTTCCCGGGCGGCGGCGCGCAGGGTGGCGGCCAGGGCAACACGGGCACCCGCAGCGGCGTGACCGGCACGGTCAAGCTGGTCGACGGCACCACGGTGTACGTGGAGACCGCGGACGGCCAGACGGTGATCGTGAAGACCAGCGACAAGACCACGGTCTCGGCCCCCGGCGCCCTGAAGGACCTGACCGCGGGCTCGACGGTGACGATCCAGGGCCAGCAGGCTGACGGTTCCGTGACAGCAACCTCGATTACGAAGACGAAGTAGCTACCCTCGGGCGGCATGCCGGTTCAGCGGATCATGTTCTATGACTTCCCGTGGGACGTGCGCATGGCCGGCCGCCTGATGATCTGGCACCTGTACGCCTGGCCACCGACGGCGGCCGCGGTGGGCTCGACCTCCGACCTGCTCACGCGGGCCGAGATCACGTCGCTGACCTTCGGCGACCTGGTCGAGCACGGCCTGGACTCCCCGCGCGGCCGGGAGATCCTGCGCTTCGTGAACCGCAGCCACCGGGGCACCCCGGTGACGGCCGCGCACAACCGCTTCGCCCTGGCCGCCCTCGCCGTGACGCTGATCCGGTGGCTGGACGCCTACGGCTGGCGCCCGTTGACGCCGCCGGAGCGGGACGCGCTGATCGGCTTCTACGCCGCGCTGGCGCACCGCATGGGCGTGCGCGACTTCCCGAGCGACCCGTTCGCCTACCTCGCCGCTCGCGAGGCGGAGTTCGCCTTCTCCGAGGCCGGGCGCGTGTGCAGCGAGCAGACGCTGGCGATGGCCCGGACTCGGGTCCGCCCCTGGCTGCGCTTCCTGGTCCGCCCGGTGGTGGCCGCGCTGCTCCTGCCGCAGGTGCGGGCCGCCGTGGGCCTGCCGGACCCTCCGCGACCGGTGCGGGCCGCGGTGGTCACGGCGCTGCGTATCCGCCGCACGGTGGTGCGGTGGCTCCCCCGGCGGACGAAGCCGACGACGCCCCGCACGCGGCGCCAGAAACGCCGGACGCGGGGGTCAGACGCCGGCGTAGGAGTGCAGGCCGTTCGCCACCAGGTTGACGCCGAACAGGTTGACCAGCATGGTGCCCCAGCCGATCACGGCGATCCAGGACGTCACCCGGCGGCTCACGCTCGGGGTTGACCGCGCGTGCAGGTAGCCGGCGTACACGACCCAGGCGATGAAGGACCAGATCTCCTTCGGGTCCCAGTTCCAGTACCGGCCCCAGGCCGCCTCGGCCCAGATCGCGCCCGAGATCACGCCGAAGGTCCAGATCGGGAAGCCGAACGCGTGGACCCGGAAGGTCACGCGCTCCAGGGTCGCGGCGGCCGGGAGGCGCTCGCCCAGGGAGTACGGGAAGCGGGTCTTGCCGGCGTCGTAGCCCATGCGGATCAGGTGCATCGCGGCGGCCACGAAGCCGACCAGGAAGATGCCCGACGACGTCGACGCGGCGCCCACGTGGATGACCAGCCAGTAGGAGTGCAGGGCCGGCACCAGGGGGCCGACCGGCACGTAGAGGCTCATGCCGGCGACCGACAGCAGGACCGCGGCGACCAGGGTGACGAACAGGCCCAGGTGGCGCAGGTTGGGCAGGCGGACCATCGTGAACAGCCAGGCCGTCATGCCCACCGCGGTGGCCATCATGACGAACTCGTACATGTTGCCCCAGGGGGCGCGGTCCGCGGCGATGCCCCGCGTGACCAGGGCGCCCACGTGGGCCAGGTAGCCCAGCACCATGAGGACGACCGCGGTGATGCCGGCCCGGCGAGCGCCGGGGGAGGGAGCCGAGACGACCTCTTCGGCCGCGACCTCCGACGAGACGCCACCGCCGCCCACGGTTGCCAGCTCCCGCACGGCCAAGCGGGCGACCACGCCGCGGCCGCCGAAGGCATACTCAACCGCGTAGGCCATCATCGCCAGCACGTAGCTGAAAATCGTGACCACCAACAGCTGGTTCGACAACCCGCCCATCACACAACCTCCTCGACGGACTCAGTCTGCGCCACCTGCTCCGGCACCGAAGCGGCGGGGGCGGCCGCGCGCACGATCTCGGCGAACTCCTCGGCGAAGCCGGGGTGGTCGCTGCGCGGCAGGCCGCCGGCCGTGATGCCGGTGGGTGCGATGCGGAAGAAGACCCGGCGGCGCTTGCCCGACAGCGAGCCGAGCAGGCCGGCGAGCAGCGCGATGGCGCCGCCCAGCACGATCGGCTGGCCGGGGTCGTGGCGCACCGAGATGCTGATCCACTGGCGGGTGCCGACGAACTGCACGGTGGTGCCGTCGGGCAGGGTCGCGCTCTGGCCGGGCTTGAGCATCAGCGGGTCGCCGAACTTCGCGAGCCGTCCGGCCTCGATCTGGCGGGTGTCGAGGGTGTAGACGGACAAGGGGGCGCCCGCGTCGAAGCCGAGCACTCCGCGGTACGGCTGCAACATGAGGCGGGGATCGTTCTCGGCCGGGAACGCGGAGGAGTTGACGGACGGGTCGGACGGGACCGTGGGCAGGTAGATGCCCGAGAATCCGATCTGCGCCTTGTCGTCGCGGGTGTGCGTCTCCGGGTTGATGTTCACGTCCGGGAACGTGGCCACGCCCTGGCTGGTGAGCAGGCCGTCCGAGGGCAGGAAGTTCGACACGTTCTCCGAGGTCTTGCCGTACTTGTCGGTGTACCGCAGGATCGGCGCGTACCCGTGCCCGAGCAGCGACACGTTCGCCCCGTCGAGGCGCAACGGGTCGTTGACCTGCAGTCGGCGCTCGGAAGACTTGCCGTTCTCGGTCACGTGGACGTCGGCCTTGTACGTCACCGGCTGCCCGTTGTCGAGGTAGCTCGCGGTGAACTTGTCCAGCCGCAGGCAGAACCGGGGCAGGTCGTTCTCGCCGACCTGGGCGCCCAGCGCGTGCTCGTCGTAGTTGAGCAGCGTGTTGCAGAAGGCGAAGTCGTCGCCCTCCACCAGCAGGCGGTTGCCGTGCCAGCCGAACCACGAGCCGAACGCGACGCCGAAGAGCAGCGACAGCAGGGCGGAGTGGAAGACCAGGTTGCCGGTCTCCTTCAGGTAGCCCTTCTCGGCCGAGATCTCCAGCACCTCGCCGTCCTTGCGCACCGTGGTGCGGAAGCGGCGCTTGCGCAGCACGCGACGGATGCGGTCGGCGTCCTCGGCGGTCCCCGACCCGGCGAGCACGGCGTGCTGCGGCAGCCGCTCGAAACGAGCGGGAGCTTTCGGCGGTACCTTCACCAGCGCGACGAAGTGCTGCCGGAACCGCGGCACCAGGCACCCGACGAGCGAGACGAACAGCAGCAGGTAGATCGCCGAGAACCAGGGCGAGCCGTACACGTCGAAGAACGAGAGCCGGTCGAGCGTCGGCCCCCACTGCTTGTGCGTGTCGAGATAGGTGTCGACCTTCTCCGGCGACACGTTGCGCTGCGGCAGCACCGAGCCCGGGATCGCGGCCACGGCGAGCAGGAACAGCAGCACCAGGGCGGTGCGCATGCTGGTCAGCTGACGCCAGGCGCGGCGGCTTACGGCGACGGCGGTGTGGTAGAGCCAGCGCATCAGATCGGCACCGTTCCGGCCGGGCCGATGTTCGCCTGCAGGGCGGTCATGAGGTAGCTCCAGACGCCGGTGACCAGGGCGAGGCCGATCAGCACGAGCAGGGCGCCGCCGATGCGGGTCACCCAGCGGCTGTTGCGCCGGATGAACTTCACGACCCCGATGAGCCGCTGGAAGCCCAGCCCCATCGCGATGAACGGGATTCCGAGGCCGAGCGAGTACGCGACCGCGAGCGTGACCGCCCGGGCCTGCGAGCCGCTGGTCGAGCCGAGCGCGATCATCGCGCCGAGGGTCGGGCCGGTGCACGGCGCCCACGACAGCGCGAAGACCACGCCGAGCACGGGCGCGCCGACCAGGCCCGCGGAGGGCAGCCGCTGGATGCGCCACTGCCGCTCCAGGCCCGGCACCAGGCCCATGAAGGCCAGGCCGAGCACGATCACGGCGACGCCGACCACGATCTCGATCGTCCGGCGGTGCACGACCATCGTCATCGCGGCCTGGGTGGCGAGCACGATCAGCCCGACGAACACCACGCCGAAGCCCGCGACGAACAGGCCCACGCCGGCGAGCACCCGGCCGCGGCGCTTGCCGGAGTCGAGGTCCGCGCCGGCCAGGCCGGTGACGTAGGACAGGTAGCCCGGCACGAGCGGCAGGATGCACGGCGACAGGAAGCTGACCAACCCGGCGAGCGCGGCCACCCCGATGGCCAGCAGCAGGGGACCGCTCGCGGCGACCGAGCCGGCGTCCATCAGGCCTTCTCGGCCAGCAGGTCGCGAACGACCGGTTCGAGCAGCGCCTGGTCGACCTCGGAGCGCATGACGGCCGCGATGCGCCCGGCCTTGTCGATCACCAGCGTGGCGGGGATCGAGTTCGGCGGCACGTCGAAGTTGAGCGCGAGCGATCCGGACGGGTCGAAGATGCTGCCGTACGTCGGCTTGATGTCGGCCAGGTACGCCTCGGCCGGGTCGCGCTGGTCGCGGATGTTGACCCCGATGAAGGTGACGCCCTGGGACTTGGTCGCCGCGAGCACCTTCTCCAGCTCGGGGGCCTCGGAGCGGCAGGGCGGGCAGTACGAGGCCCAGAAGTTCACGACCACGACCTGGCCCTTGTGCTGGGCCAGCTCGAACCGGCCGGAGCCGTCCATGAGCTCGCCGCCCATGGTGGGCGCCGCGACCCGCTTGGCCACGTCGATCTTGCGGCTGCCGAGGGCGTTCTTTGGTGTGCTGCTGGTGCAGGCGGCCAGGAACAGCACGAGCACCAGCACGAGGGCCCGGCGCATCTCAGGCGCCCTTGGCGTTGCGGGCCGAGGCCGACAGGGCGACCAGGTGCGCGGCCGGCTCCGAGTAGGCGATGCCGACGATCTTCGTGTCGTCGAAGTGGAAGCTGGTGAGGCTGGCCAGCGAGCACTCGCGGCGCCGCGGGTCGTGCCAGAGCCGCTTCTTCTCGACGTGCCGGCGTAGCGTCCAGATCGGCAGCTGGTGCGAGACGCACACGGCCTCGTGCCCATCCGCCGCCTCGCGGGCGGTGAGGATGGCCTGATACATCCGCGCCGCGATGACGTTGTAGGGCTCGCCCCAGGACGGGGTCCTCGGGTCACGCAGCACCCACCAGTTGCGCGGGTCCTTGAGCGAACCGTCGCCGACGCCGACCTGCTTGCCCTCGAAGAAGTTCGCGCTCTCGATCAGCCGCTCGTCGACCGCCACCGGCAGCCCGAGCTGCTCGGCGAACGGCTCGGCGGTCTGCTGCGCGCGCTCCAGCGGGCTCGCGACCAGGTGCGTGATGTCGTGGCCGGCCAGCGACTCGGCCGCGGCCTTGGCCATCTGCACGCCGAGCTCGGAGAGCCGGAAGCCGGGCAGGCGCCCGTAGAGGATCTTCGTCGGGTTGTAGACCTCACCGTGGCGCAGCACGTGGACGATCGTCTTCATGCCGCCACCCGCGCCGCCGCCCGGGCCGCGTGCGGCAGGGCCGCCTCGAGCACGCCGAGCGCCTCGTCGTCGATCGCGGTGGAGACGAACCAGGACTCGTACGCGCTCGGCGGCAGGTAGACGCCGCGCGAGAGCATCTCGTGGAAGAAGGCCCGGAACGCGGCCACGTCCTGCGTCTGCGCCTCGGCGAACGAGTGCACCGGCCGGTCGGTGAAGAAGATCGAGAACATGCTGCCGGCCGTGGACAGCACGTGCGGTACACCCGCAGCGGCCAGGGCATCGGAGGCCAGCTTCGACACCGTCGCGGCGGTGGCGTCCAGGCGCTCGTAGACGTCCGGGGTCGCCAGCCGGAGGGTCGCGAGGCCCGCCGCGCACGCCAGCGGATTGCCGGAGAGGGTTCCGGCTTGGTACACCGGGCCGGCCGGGGCGAGCCGCGACATGATCTCGGTCCGTCCGCCGAACGCCGCGGCCGGCATGCCGCCGCCCATGACCTTGCCGAACGTGTAGAGGTCGGCGTCCACGGGCTCGAGCCCGGCCCAGCCGCCGCGGCTGACCCGGAACCCGGTCATGACCTCGTCGAGGATGAGCAGGGCGCCGTGGCGGTGCGCGAGCTCGGCGAGCTTCGCGTTGAACCCGTCGCGGGGCGCGACCACGCCCATGTTGCCGGCGGCGGCCTCGGTGATCACCGCGGCGATCTGGTCCCCGTGGGCCGCGAAGGCCTCCTCGAGCGCGGCGACGTCGTTGTACGGCAGGACGATCGTGTCGCCCGCGGCCGCACCCGTGACGCCGGGCGAGTCCGGCAGGGCCAGCGTGGCCACCCCGGACCCGGCCGCGACGAGCAGCGCGTCGACGTGCCCGTGGTAGCAACCGGCGAACTTGATCACCTTGGGCCGCCCGGTGAACCCGCGCGCCAGGCGCAGGGCGCTCATCGTCGCCTCGGTGCCCGAGTTGACCAGGCGCACCTGGTCGATCGGGGTCCGGGCGACGATCTCCTCGGCGAGGGCGACCTCGCCGGGCGTCGGGGTGCCGAAGCTGGTGCCGCGCGCGGCGGCCTCGGTGATGGCGGCGATGACCTCGGGGTGGGCGTGGCCGAGGATCAGCGGCCCCCACGAGCAGACGAGGTCCAGGTAGCGCCGGCCGTCGGCGTCGGTGAGCCAGCAGCCGGAGCCGCCGACCATGAAGCGCGGGGTGCCCCCGACCGCCCGGAAGGCCCGGACAGGTGAATTCACCCCACCCGGCACGATGGCCTGGGCACGGTCGAACAGGGCCTGCGAGGCCGGCGCGTCGCCCGAAAACGGGCCGAGACCGGCGGTGTCAATATCGGTCACAGCCTGCCCATTCTGACAGCCGCTCCGGGCGTGCGACGCGCGGCCCTCGGGCCCGTGTGCCCGACACCACTGCCAGGCCTGATCAGATATAGGCTGGTGTCGTGGATCGACCCGATCTCTCCGTATCCGTGCGCCGTGCACCGAGCGAGACCGTCGTGTCGCTGACCGGTGAGATCGACATGTCGACCGTTCCCCGCCTGGCCGCGGCCGTGGACGACGTGCTGAACGAGCCGCCGGCGCGCGTAGTGCTCGACATGGCGGGCGTGACGTTCTGTGACTCCCAGGGCCTCGGGACGCTGGTGGTGCTGAGCCGCAAGGCCACCCTGGCGCAGAGCTACCTGGTGCTGGTCAACGTGGGCGCGTTCCTGATCCGGGTGCTGGACATCACCGGGCTGCGCAACGCGCTGATGATCCAGGAGGTCTAGAACCGCGCGCGCGTCTTCGCCAGCGCGGCCATCGCCTTCTCCACCTGCTCCCGGCCGAGCTCGCCGTCGGCCGCCAGCGCGCCCTTGAGCAGCGCGGTGGCCTCGTCCACGGCCAGGCCGGCCGCGCGCAGCTCGGCCTCGCGCACCCGCACGAGCTCCGACTGGGCCGCGAGCTGCTGCGTCATCGTCCAGAGCTCGACGAAGACGGAGACCTTGGCGCGCAGCACCCACGGGTCGAACGGCTTCGTGAGGTAGTCCACGGCCCCGGCCGCGTAGCCGCGCAGGGCGAGGTGAGAGTCCCGGTCGGCGGCCGTGAGGAAGATGATCGGCACGTGCCGGGTCTTCTCGCGGCGCTTGATGTGGCGGGCGGTCTCGAAGCCGTCCATCGTGGGCATCTGGGCGTCGAGCAGGATCAGCGCGAAGTCGTCCACGAGCAGCCGCTTGAGCGCGTCCTCGCCGCTGTCCGCCCCGACCGTCTGCACCGGAAGGCCCTGCAGGATCGCCTCGAGGGCCAGCAGGTTGTCCCGCCGGTCGTCGACGAGCAGCACCTTCGCGGGCCGGTCCGGTCCAGTCACCACAGCAACCTACACCCAGCGGCTGGGTCGGGGTGGATGGTCGGGCAGCGGCTGACCCCGTCCGACCTCCACTTCGATACAGGCCTCAGACGGCCCGCCCCTCCCCGTTCACCCACGCGGCCATGACGTCGAGCAACTCGTCCAGATCGACCGGCTTGGTGATGTAGTCGCTGGCCCCCGCGGCGAGGGACGACTCGCGGTCGCCCGGCATCGCCTTGGCGGTCAGGAACACCACCGGCAGCTCCGCGAAGCGGCGGTTGCGGCGGATCGCGCGGGTCGTCTCGTTGCCGTCCTGGTCGGGCATCATCGCGTCCATCAGCACGATGTCGACGTCGGGGTGCTCGGAGAGGATGCGCACGCCGTCGGCGCCGTTGTCCGCGTAGAGCACCGTCATCCCGTGCAGCTCCAGCGCGCTGGTGAGGGCGAAGACGTTGCGCACGTCGTCGTCGACGATGAGCACGGTGGCGCCGTCGAGCTGGTGGGCCGCGGCGGTGGTCGAGCGGCGATCCGCCGACGGCAGCGAGCGCAGCATCGGCGGGGCCGAGGGCATCGGCCGGTTCGCCGGCGGCAGCGCCTGCGACTGGATCGGCAGCGACGGGTGCAGCGACTGGTGCAGCTGCTGGTGCAGGGTCGGCGTGACCTCGGTCGCGATGACGTCGGGCAGGTAGAGCGTGAACGTCGCACCGTGCCCGACCTGCGAGGTCACCCCGATCGCGCCGCCGAGCAGGCGGGCGAGCTCGCGGCTGATCGACAGGCCGAGACCGGTTCCGCCGTACTTCCGGCTGGTCGTCCCGTCCGCCTGCTGGAACGCCTCGAAGATGAGCGCCACCTTGTCGTCCGAGATGCCGATGCCGGTGTCGGAGACGGCGAACTGGATCACTCGGCGGGCCCCGGCGAGCGTCGGCGCCTGGAAGTCCAGGCCGGCCGGGGCGACCCCGATGGCCAGCGTCACCGTGCCGTGGTCGGTGAACTTGACGGCGTTGGAGACCAGGTTGCGCAGGATCTGCTGGAGCCGCTGCGGGTCGGTGACGATGGCCGGGGGCAGCGCGATGTCGGTGGCCACGGTGAAGTCCAGGCCCTTGTCCTCGGCCTGCGGGGCGAAGGCCTGCTCGACGTACGCCCGGATCTCATCGAACGAGACCTCACCCGGCTCGACGTCCATCCGGCCCGCCTCGATCTTGGACAGGTCGAGGATGTCGTCGATGAGCGCGAGCAGGTCGGAGCCGGCGTTGTGGATCGTCGCCGCGAACTCGATCTGCCGTGCGGTCAGGTTGGTGTCCGGGTTGTCGGCCAGCAGCCGGGACAGCAGCAGCATCGAGTTGAGCGGGGTCCGCAGCTCGTGGCTCATGTTGGCCAGGAACTCCGACTTGTACTGCGACGCCTGCGCGAGCTGCTGCGCCTTCTCCTCCAGGCCGAGCCGCGCCATCTCGATCTCGCGGTTCTGCTTCTCGATGTTGCCCTTCTGCTCTGACAGCAGCGTCGCCTTCTCCTCCAGCTCGGCGTTGGTTCGCTGCAGCTCGGCCGACTGGTCCTGCAGCTCCTCGGTGAGCCGCTGCGACTGGGACAGCAGCTCCTCCGTGCGCCGGTTGGCCAGGATCGTCTTGAGCGCGACGCCGATGGTGACCACGAGCCGGTCGAGGAAGGACAGGTGCAGGTCGCTGAACGGCGAGACGCTGCCGAACTCGATCACGCCGAGCGGCTCGCCCTCGAAGAGCACCGGCAGCACGACGAGGTCGGCCGGGGCCGTCTCGGTCACGCCGGAGCGCACCCGCAGGCGCGCCTCGGGCGCGGCCTGCATGCGGATCGCCCGGCGGGACAGCGACGCCTGGCCGATGAGGCCCTCGCCGGGCGCGAAGCTGATGTCGGCGCCGGGGGCGACGTAGCCGTACGAGGCCTCGAGGCGCAGCCGCAGCCCGATCTCCGGGTCGGCGCCGGACAGGAAGAACGCGCCGATCTGGGCGTCGACCAGGGGCGTCACCTCGGCCATGATCATGCGGCAGACCTCGCCGAGGTCGCGCTGGCCCTGCAGCAGGCCGCCGACGCGGGCCAGGTTGGAGTCCAGCCAGCCCTGCTCCGCGTTCTTCTTCGTGGTCTCGCGGAGCGTGACGATCATCTGGTTGATGTTGTCCTTGAGCTCGGCCACCTCGCCGAGCGCCTCGACCGCGATCCGCTGGGTCAGGTCGCCGCGGGTCACCGCGGTGGACACCTGCGAGATGGCGCGCAGCTGCGTGGTCAGCGTCGAGGCGAGCTGGTTCACGTTCTCGGTCAGGTCCCGCCAGGTGCCGGAGACGCCCTTCACCTGGGCCTGGCCGCCGAGCTTGCCCTCCGAGCCGACCTCGCGGGCCACGCGGGTGACCTCGTCGGCGAAGGACGAGAGCTGGTCGACCATGGTGTTGACGGTCGACTTCAGCTCCAGGATCTCGCCGTGCGCGTCGACGGTGATCTTCTGCGACAGGTCGCCGCGGGCCACGGCCGTCGTCACCTGGGCGATGTTGCGGACCTGGCTGGTCAGGTTGGACGCCATCGAGTTGACGTTGTCGGTGAGGTCGCGCCAGGTGCCGGAGACGCCCTTCACCTGGGCCTGGCCGCCGAGCTTGCCCTCGGTGCCGACCTCGCGGGCCACGCGGGTGACCTCGTCGGCGAAGGACGAGAGCTGGTCGACCATGGTGTTGACGGTCGACTTCAGCTCCAGGATCTCGCCCTGGGCGTCGACCGTGATCTTCTGCGACAGGTCGCCCCGGGCCACGGCCGTCGCGACCTGCGAGATGTTGCGGACCTGGGCGGTGAGGTTCGAGCCCATGAAGTTCACGTTGTCGGTCAGGTCGCGCCAGGTGCCGGCCACCCCGCGCACCTGGGCCTGACCGCCGAGCTTGCCTTCGGTGCCGACCTCGCGGGCCACGCGGGTGACCTCGTCGGCGAAGGACGAGAGCTGGTCGACCATCGTGTTGACGGTCGACTTCAGCTCCAGGATCTCGCCGCGGGCGTCGACCGTGATCTTCTGCGAGAGGTCGCCGCGGGCCACCGCGGTCGCGACCTGGGCGATGTTGCGGACCTGGCTGGTCAGGTTCGAGGCCATGAAGTTGACGTTGTCGGTGAGGTCGCGCCAGGTGCCGGCGACGCCGGTGACCTGGGCCTGGCCGCCGAGTTTGCCTTCGGTGCCGACCTCGCGGGCCACGCGGGTGACCTCGTCGGCGAACGAGGAGAGCTGGTCGACCATCGTGTTCACGGTGCTCTTGAGCTCGAGGATCTCGCCGCGGGCGTCGACCGTGATCTTCTGTGAGAGGTCGCCCCGCGCGACCGCCGTGGACACCTGGGCGATGTTCCGCACCTGGCTGGTCAGGTTCGAGGCCATGAAGTTGACGTTGTCGGTGAGGTCCCGCCAGGTGCCGGCGACGCCGGTGACCTGGGCCTGGCCGCCCAGCTTGCCTTCGGTGCCGACCTCGCGGGCCACACGCGTGACCTCGTCGGCGAACGACGAGAGCTGGTCGACCATCGTGTTCACGGTGTCCTTGAGCTCCAGGATCTCGCCCTGGGCGGCCACCGTGATCTTCTGAGAGAGGTCGCCCCGGGCCACCGCGGTCGCGACCTGGGCGATGTTGCGGACCTGGCTGGTCAGGTTGGACGCCATCGAGTTGACGTTGTCGGTCAGGTCCTTCCAGGTGCCGGCCACGCCGGGCACCTCCGCCTGGCCGCCCAGGTTGCCCTCGGTGCCGACCTCGCGGGCCACCCGGGTCACCTGCTCGGCGAAGATCCGCAGCGTGTCGACCAGGGAGTTGATCGTCTCCGACAGCTCGGCGATCTCGCCCTTCGCGCTCACCGTGATCTTCTGCGACAGGTCGCCGCGGGCCACCGCCGTCGCCGCCGTCGAGATCGACCGCACCTGCCCCGTGAGGTTGGCGGCCATCGAGTTCACCGAGTCCGTGAGGTCCCGCCAGGTGCCGGCGACGCCGGTGACCTGGGCCTGGCCGCCCAGCTTGCCTTCGGTGCCGACCTCGCGGGCCACCCGCGTGACCTCGTCGGCGAACGACGAGAGCTGGTCGACCATCGTGTTCACGGTGCGGCCGATGGTGAGGAACTCGCCCCGCAGCGGCCGCCCGTCGATCTCCAGGGCCAGTTGCTGCGACAGGTCACCCTCGGCCACCGCCACGATCACGCGGGCGATCTCGGTGGTCGGGCGGCCGAGGTCGTCGATGAGCGAGTTGACCGCGCGGATGTGGTCGAGCCACGCCCCCTCGAAGCCCTCCTCGTCGAGCCGCTCGGTCATCCGGCCCTCGCGGCCGACGACCCGGCTGATCCGCAGCAGCTCGCGATTTTGGCGCTGCTTGGTCTCGGCGAGCCTGTTGAAGCGCTCGACCACCTCGCCCGGCAGCCCGTCGCGCCGGCTCAACCTGATCTTCAGGTTGCCGGACAGCATCTGGTCAAGCGCCTTGGACAGCTCCTCGAGGAGCAGCGTTTCCGGACTCTTCCGGGTGACTTCGTCGACTGTGGTCATGGCGTCTCCACCGGTCTCGGGGGCAGGCGGTGTCCACCCATCGTCGTCCTTCAGGTTGGATTGTTACCACCGTTCAGTGGAGACTGCGAGATGTGACAACCCAGACCGTCCGGAGGCTCAGGCTCCCGGCCGACCATAGCTCTCCCGGTCTGGCCCGCGAGGCGATCCGGACGATCGCGCACGAACGGGACCTCCTCCCGGTGCTCGACGAGGCCTTGCTGCTCGTCACCGAGCTCACCACCAACAGTGTCGTGCACGCCGGGACCGAGGTCGACCTAGAGATCACCGCGAGCGACACCTCGCTCACCGTCGCCGTGCTGGACTTCAGCCCCGGCGTCGTCACGCCAAGATCCTTGGAGACCGGCGGCGAGCTGCCTGAGCGCGGGCGCGGCCTGCTCCTCGTCGAGCAGATGGCCACGGCCTGGGGCACCGTGCACTTCTCCGGCGGCAAGGGCGTCTGGTTCCGCCTCGACGTCACGCCGGTCGATCTCCCCGACGTGCCCTCGTTCGACCTGCCCTCCGCCGTGGACTCGCTGATCTGGTCCGGCACCGGCGTCTCGCTGGAGGAGCTCGCCGAGGAGCTGCTGCAGCGGCTGTGCCGGGCGATCGGGGCCCAGGGCGCGGCGCTCACCGTGGACGAGGGCGACGGGCCGCACACCGTCACGGCGTACGGTCGCGTCGGCGGCGAGACCCAGTCGGCCGGCGGCGGATCTGGCCGCCGGGTGCCGCTGCGCGTGGCCCGCCCGTGGCGCGCCGAGCTGTTCGTAGCCGGGGGAGTGAACAGCCCCTATGCGCTGCCGCTCACCGCCCTGGCCGCCGACCGGCTCACGCTGCTGGTCGAGAACCACCGGCTGCGCCGCGTCGACGCCGATCGCCGGACGTGGCTGACGTTCCTCGCCGACGCGAGCGAGCTGCTGGCCCAGTCCCTGGACGTCGAGCTCACGCTGGCGCTGATCCCGCGGCTGGTGGTGCCGCGGCTCGGGCAGTGGTCCGCCATCCACGCCGTGGACGCCGGGGGCGAGCTGCGCCTGGCCGCGGCCACGCACGCCGACGAGTCCCAGGTCGCCGGCCTCCTCGACGCCCTCGCCCAGGCCGCGCCGCAGCTCAAGGAGGCGATGGGGACCGACGCCGTGGTGCCGCTCGGTGCTCCCCTGGAGGGCTACATCGTCGCGCTCATCGCCCGCAACCAGCACCTCGGCACGCTGGTGGTCGGCGGCAAGGGGGACACCTGGCAGCGCGCCGAGGAGGTGGCCGTCGTCGAGGACGTCGCCCGCCGCGCCGCGCTCGCCATCGACAACGCCAACATCCACGCCGAGCGCCGCCGCGTGGCCCAGACCCTCCAGCGCTCGCTGCTGCCTCCCCAGCTGCCGAAGGCCGAGGGGGTCGAGTTCGGCGCCGAGTACGTGCCCACGGGCGAGGGCGTCGACGTCGGCGGCGACTTCTACGACGTGGTGTCGCTCTCCGCCCGCCGCTGGATGGTCGTCGTCGGCGACGTCTCCGGCAAGGGCGTGCAGGCCGCGACCGTGACCGGCCTGGTCCGCGACGTGACCAGGGTCCTCGTCCGCGACGGGCGGCCGCTGCCCGAGGTGCTCGTACGGCTGAACGAGACCCTGCTCGAGCGCGGCGGCGGGCGGTTCTGCACGCTCTGCCTGGCCCAGATCCTGCGCCGCGGGGACAACCGGCTCGACGTGACGCTCCACCTCGCCGGGCACGACCAGCCGGTTCTGCTGCGCGCCGACGGCAGCACGGAGCTGGTCGGCGCCTGCGGCACTGCCCTGGGCCTGCTCGACACCATCAACACCCCGCGCAGCCAGGTCCTGCTCGACCCCGGCGACACGCTGATCTTCTTCACCGACGGGGTTACCGAGCGGCGCCGCGGCATCGACCTGTTCGGGGTCGAACGGCTGCGCGAGGAGGCGGCGAACCTGGCCGGCTTCCCGGCGGACGTGGTGGCGGCGCGGCTGCGGGCGCGGACGCTGAGCTATTCGCCGGAGATCCCGCGGGACGACATCGCCATCTTCGCGGTGCGTAACGACGCCTGACGCTTTCCGCCGCTTCGCCCGCGCTTTCCGCCGCTTCGCCCGCGCGTTCGCCGCTTCACCGGCGCGTTTCCCGCTTCGCTGGCGTGCTTCCGACTCGCGGACGTGCCCCCGTTACCCCCCCGCTTCGTCGGCGCGCTCCCCGCTTTGCTGGCTTTTAGCGCCTTTCGTGGCCAACTGTCACGTTTGTGCCGTTTTTCGCCCTAATCTTCTTATCCGCGGTGGTTTGTCACACGGTCGTCGTTCAGGCCACCCAGCCGGAGTGCAGAAAGTGGGCGGCGAGCACGCCCTGTGTGCTCAGGAACGTGGCGAGCACGGCGCGGTCCAGCCAGGGGCGCCGCCCGAGCGCGCCGAGGGCCATGAACGCGGGGAACACCTCGAGCCCGATGCGGGACGCGGAGTAGAGCGGATACGGGATATCGCTCGTGTACCGGCTGGGAAAGCTCACCATGAACGCCACCAGCGCCAGGCCGAGCATCGGGTAGATCGCCTGGTCCAGCGTTCGTCTCAGCCAGGGGATCAGCAACACGGCGAGGGTCGCGACCGTTGTGAGTTCGAGGACGTTGTGGGCCCAGATCTCCGTGAACCACGGGCCGGCGTGCCGGGCGGCGTTCATGGGTGCCACCCAGGGCCAGGTCAGGTGGCGGCCCCAGTGCGCGGCCTGGGTGTGGGAGAACGCGAGCGGGTCGCCGTACGCCTTCTGGTTCACGATCATCACCGCGCCGAGCCCGCACGGGATGCCGATAAAAGCGCATATTTCAGACCAGTGCCGCAGATTTCCGGTGCCTCTGAGCTTTCCGGCGCCCCTGCGCTTGGCGGTGGCGCTGAGCTTTTCGGCAGCGTTGAGCTTTCCGGCGCCCTCGAGCTTCTCGGCGGCGTTGAGCCTTTCGGTGGTGCTGAGCTTTTCGGCGGCCCCGAGCCGGAAGGCGGGGATGCCGCGGTGCACCCGCACGTACTCGAACGCGAAGGCCGCCGCGAGCAGGATTCCCGCCGAGCGGGTGGTCGCGGCCAGGGCGCCCAGCGCGGCGGCGGACCACCAGAGGCGGCGGCGCAGGCAGTACACGGTCGCGAGCATGAGCGCGAGGAACAGGCCCTCGTTGTAGGCGGCGCTCAGGAAGAAGCCGGTCGGGAACGCGACGAGGTAGAACGTCGCGCGGGCGGCGGCGGCTCGGCCGAGTTCGAGGTCTGTGAGGCGGTACAAGAGGATGAGCGCGGCCAGCAGGGCTCCGTTGGCGACGAGCAGCGCCGCGACCCAGGCCCGGCCGAGGCACAGGGGCGTGGCGGCTCGGATGAGGAGCGGGTAGAGCGGGAAGAAGGCCGCAGGCGAGGCGTCGGGCGTGGGCTGGTAGCCGTGCTCGGCGATCGCGACGAACCACTTGGAGTCCCACTGCGACGCCCACAGCCGGGCCACCTGGCTGGGCGTCCTGTGCGGCTGCTGGTCGCCGATCCACGCGAACACGGAGACGGCCGCGAGGCCGGCCCGGCTCGCGGCGAAGGCTCCGCCGCCGACGAGTGCCGCCCGCCGCCAAGGACGGTCCCCGGCCGCGTCCGGTTCGCTACCGGCGCTGGTCGGCCGCCTCTGACCGGGAGCCTTCCGGCGCCTATGGTGCGCGGCCGTCGATGCGCCGGGCTGGGTCGCCGCCGCCGTCTCGGCCGCGTTCGGCTGGGTCGCCGTCTCCGTCTGTGCCGCGTTCGGCTGGGTCGCCGTCTCCGTCTGTGCCGCGTTCGGCTGGGCCGCCGTCATCGTCTCGGCCGCGCTCGGGCGGGCCGCTGCCGCCGTCTGCCCGGCGTTCGGCTGGGTCGCCGTCGCTGCCCCCGCCGCGCTCGGGTTGAGCGTCGGGTTCGTCGTGCTCGGCTCGCCCGGCGGCTCCGTCGTCGGAGTCGCGGGCGGAGGCGGGCTCGGGTCAGCCGGTGGCGCCACTGGCGGCCCGGATGCGGTCCAGGGCGACGGCGACGTCGGCCGGGCGGGCGTTCAGGTCGTACGTGCTGAGCAGGTGCAGGTTGTCGCCCGTGTCGATCTCCAGGAACTCGCTGCGCAGGCCCGCGCGGGTGCGCGACTCGAGCCGGACGCGCTCGATCTCGGGCCAGGCCAGGTGGCGGTGGCCCGCGTAGCCCGACACGACCGTCACGCCGTCGGGGTCCGCGGCGAGGCGGACGGGCGCGAGGAGGTCGCGCAGCGCGTAGGCCCCGGCGACGATGGCCGCGACGATGGCCGCGCTCAGGGCCGGTCGGTCCTCGGCGAGGAACGCGGCGCCGAGTGCGAGCGCGACCGTGACCGCGCACTTGAGGGCCGTGAAGCCGGGCGAGACCCGCCACCGCATGGTCGTCGGCTCGGGGCCGTCCGGCTCATCGGCGGCGGGCTGCTCGGAGAAGGCACCGCTGCGCATCCGCACATCCCTACGATTACGCGACCCAGCCGCCCCGCACGAAGTAAGCGGCCAGAATCGCCTGCAGCATGAAGAAGAGGGCGATCACGATCCGATCGAGCCAAGGCCACGCCCCGATGCGCGCCAGGATCATGAACGCCGGGAAGACCTCGAGACCGAAGCGCGAGGCCGAGTACAGCGGATATGGCATGTGCGACGACGGGAAGCTGATCATGAGCAGCGTGAGCCCGATGCCGACCAGGGGCAGCACCCACTGGTCGCGCCGCAGCCGCCACGGCCCGACGAAGCACAGCACGAGCAGCGCGATGCACGCGAGCGCGGTCGCCAGCTCCAGCAGGTTGTGCACCCACACGTCGCTGAAGCCGAAGCGCAGGCCGAACCCGCTGTGCAGCGACTGGAACCCGCGCCAGACCGGCGCCCACGGCCAGTCCAGGTGCCGTCCCCAGTAGCGCTGGGCCTTCAGGAACGCGAACGGCTCCCCGTACGCGTTCATCGAGAACGCCGCGACGCCGGCCACCCCGACCGGGACGAGCAGCACCGCGAGCGCGCTACTGCGCAGTTTGAAGCGATTGACGCGGACGTACTCCCACACGAACGCCGCCGCCAGCAGCACCCCGGCGGACCGGGTGAAGACCGCGAGCCCGCCGAACGCGCCGGCCCACCACCAGTGCTGCTGGCGCAGGCAGTACAGCGACGCAAGCATGAGCCCGATGAACAGCCCCTCGTTGTAGCCCGCGGTCAGGAAGAACGCGGTCGGGAACGCCACCAGGTAGAGCACCGTGCGGCCGGCCACGACGCGATCGAGCTCGCGCTCGGTGAGCCGGTAGAGCACCACCAGCGCCCCGAACGACGCGAGGTTGGCGACGAGCAACGCGGCCACCCACGGCTTGCCGAGGCAGAGCGGGGTGAGCGCGCGGATGAGCATCGGGTACATCGGGAAGAACGCGGCGGGCGCCTTGTCCGGATCCGGGTAGTACCCGCGCTGCGCGATGTCGATGAACCACTTCGAGTCCCACTGCGAGGCCCACTGCGCCGCGATGTACGTCGTCGTGACGTTGGGCCGCTTCTCCCCGATCCACGAGAACGCCGTGACGACCGCGAGCGCGATCTTGCTGGCGGCGAAGATCCCGAATCCGGCGAGCAATGCCCGCCGCCACGGCCGATCCCCGCCCGCAGTCGCGCTGCTCTTCGGCCCCGTCGGCACTTCGTCGTCCGGCGCCGCTTCCAGGGAGGCCCGTCCGTCCGCCACCGCGCCCGTCGCTGCCCGGCCCGGCCCCGCCGTCTGGTCGGCCGTCGACCGCGTGAGCGCCGCCGGCAGCCGTTCGGACACGGCGGCGGACGATACACCCGCAGAGGACCCAGCCGTGGAAGACACAGCTGCGGAGGACCCAGCCGCGGGAGATGCGGTGGGAAGCGACTCGGCGATAGAGGGAGACTCTGCCGTGTCCGGGGCGGTGCGGGGACGAGCGGCGGCGAGCGACTCCGCGGCCGACGACAGTCCGCTGGCGGGCGCCCCAGCCCGTGCGGGGGACGTCGACTCCGCGGCCGACGACGGTCCCGCGGCGGCAGCCCCAGCCCGCGCGGGGGACGGGTGGGTGCTTGAGCGGTCCTCGGGGTCGTCGGCCATCTGCGGCATCGTAGAGGCGCCCATCGTCAGATTCGTAGCCCGCCGCGGACCACGAGGTCGAGCAGCGCGAACACGAACAGGGCGATCCCCACGAACCCGTTCGCCGTGAAGAAGGCGCGGTTCACGCGGGACAGGTCGCTCGGGCGCACGATCGCGTGCTCGTAGACGAAGGCCACGGCCGTGATCGCGAGGCCGATCCACCACAGCCAGCCAAGGCCGACGAGCTGGCCGAACCAGACAAACAGGCCGAACGTGACGACGTGGGCGATGCTCGACAGCCGCAGGGCGAAGGGCACGCCGAAGCGGGCCGGCACCGAGTGCACGCCGATCTCCCGGTCGACCTCGGTGTCCTGACAGGCGTAGATCAGGTCGAAGCCGCCGATCCAGAGCCCGACCGCGGCGCCGAGCACCCACGCCGGGCCGGAGCCGCGCAGGTCGCCGGTGACCGCGAGCCAGGCGCCGACCGGCCCGACCAGCTGCGCGATGCCCAGGATGGCGTGGGGCCAGTTGGTGAAGCGTTTGCCGTACGGGTACACGATCAGGGGCACCACCGCCAGCGGCGCCAGGGCGAGGCAGAGCGGGTTGAGCAGGGCCGCGGCCCCCAGAAACACGACGATGGCGACGATCGCGCCCGTCCACGCCGTGCGCACGCTCACCGCGCCGGTCACGAGCTCGCGCCGGGCCGTGCGGGGGTTCCGCGCGTCGATGTGCCGGTCGATGATCCGGTTGGCGGCCATCGCGAACGTGCGCGCGCCGACCATCGCGATCGTGACCAGCAGCAGGTCGAGCCAGCCGACGCGGGGCCGGTCGCCGCCGGTGGTGGTCATCACCGTCAGGGCGGCCAGGTAGGCGAACGGCAGCGCGAACACCGAGTGCTCGATCGCGACCAGCCGAAGGAACGCCTTGACCCGGCTAGGGGGTGCCTCAGCGATCGTCACTTGAACCCATACTCTCTCCAGCGCTTGTCGACCCGCGCCACGACCTCGGGCGACATGATCATCTCTTCCGGCCAGCCGCGATGGTAGCCCTCGGCCGGCGTCTTCCGCGTGGCGTCCAGCCCCGCCTTGCCGCCCCAGAACTGCTGGTAGGACGCGTGGTCGAGGTGGTCGACGGGGCCCTCGGTCAGCAGCAGGTCGTGCTTGTAGTCGACGTTGCCGAACGCGCGGAAGGCGACCTCGGCGTAGTCGTGCACGTCGCAGTCGTCGTCCACGACCACGATGAGCTTGGACAGCGACAGCAGGTGGGCGCCCCAGACGGCGCTCATCACCTTCTGCGCGTGCTTCGGGTATCGCTTGCGGATGGAGACGATCACGCAGTTGTGGAACACCCCGGCGGCCGGCAGGTCGTAGTCCACGATGTCCGGGATCAGCAGCTTGAGCAGCGGCAGGAAGATGCGCTCGGTCGCCTTGCCCAGGCCGTGGTCCTCCTGCGGCGGCTTCGAGGTGATGATCGAGTGGTAGATCGGCTGCTTCCGGGTCGTCATGCACGTCACGTGCAGCACCGGAAAGTCCTCGACCGGCGTGTAGAAGCCGGTGTGGTCGCCGAACGGGCCCTCGGGCAGCCGCTCGCCGGGCTCGAGGTAGCCCTCCAGCACGATCTGCGCGTTGGCCGGCACCTGCAGCGGCACCGTGAGGCAGTCGACCATCTCGACCCGCTCGCCGCGCAGGAAGCCCGCGAACAGGTATTCGTCGATGTCGGAGGGCAGCGGCGCGCTCGCGGTGTAGCAGACCACGGGGTCGGCCCCGATCGCGACCGCCACCGGCAGCCGCTGGCCGAGCCGCTCCGCGACCGCGTGGTGCGCCGTGGAGTCCTTGTGGATCTGCCAGTGCATGCCGATCGTGTTGTGGCTGTGCTGCTGGAGGCGGTAGAGCCCGAGGTTGCGCTTGCCGGTCTCCGGGTGCCGGGTGTGGGTCAGGCCGAAGTTGTGGTAGATCCCGCCGTCGTCGGGCCACACCTGCAGGCCGGGCAGCCTGTTGAGGTCGACCTGGTCGCCCTTGTAGACGACCTCCTGGCAGGGCGCGGTCTTGACGTGCTTCGGCGGCACCGACTTGAGCTGCATGAGCTTGCCGATGCCGTCGCGGATGCCCGCCCAGCCGACCGGCAGCTCGGGCTTGACCAGCTCGCCGATGCGGACCCCGACCTCGTTGAGGTGCTCGACGCCGAGCGCCATCGCCGTGCGCCGCTCGGTGCCGAACAGGTTGATCGCCACCGGCATGTCGCCGCGGGTCGGCTTGTCGAAGAGCAGGGCGGGACCACCGGCCCGCACGGTGCGGGTGACGATCTCGCTGATCTCCAGGTGCGGGTCGACCGGCGCCGCGACCCGATGCAGCTCTCCCGCCTTCTGCAGGGCGGCCAAAAACTCGTTGAGGTCTGCATAGGGAAATCCGCGAGCCATGCCTGCATCCTCGCAACCGGGTACGACATTTTCGTCGGCGCCCCTCCCTGCCCGGCCTTTCGCAGCCGCCGTGGCAGAGTTGTCGCGTGTATCAGCGCAGGCCGTGGGTCGTCGGGGTGTCCGGGGCGTCCGGCACGCCGTATGCGGCGGCCGTGATCCGGGCGTTGCTCGACGCCGGCGAGGCCGTCGACCTCGTCGTGTCCCGCGCGGCGCGGCTCACGATCCTCGACGAGACCCGAGTGTCCTTCCGGGACGCGCACTGGAAGGACGATCTCGCCGCCTGGCTCGGCCGGACGCTCGAGAGCGCCGACGTCGCCTACTGGCCGGCCGGTGACCTGGCGGCCGGGCCGAGCAGCGGTTCATACCCGGTCAAGGGCATGCTGGTAGTGCCGGCGAGCACGGCCGCATGTGCCGGTATCGCCATCGGTTTGTCCAAGGACCTCCTTCAGCGCGCCGCTGAGGTGAACCTCAAGGAACGCCGCCCGGTCGTGGTCGTGCCACGCGAGACCCCGGTGACACGCAGTCACCTGGAGCACCTCATCGCATTACACGACGCGGGTGCGGTGATCCTGCCCGCGAGCCCCGGCTTCTATGCCGCCGGTGCCGCGGCCACGGCCGCTCAGCTGGTCGATTTCGTCGCCGGCAAAGTTCTCGACGCCGTCGCCGTATCGCACAGCCTGTTCACTCGTTGGTCGGGTGAGCTCGGCCATTCCCGTTAGAGGTGTCATCAAGAGCGTCGTCCCCTTCGAGCAACGCCCTCACCTCGGATTCCCGGAACCGCCGGTGTCCACCCGGGGTTCGGATGCTGCTGATCCGGCCGGCCGCGGCCCAACGTGTCACCGTCTTCGGATCGACGCGAAACAAGGCAGCGACCTCACCGGGCGTCAGCAGACGATCTCCCGTCTCCACGGCCCCTCCTTTACCCTGGGTGGCTCGCCGGGCTCGCGCACCCCCATGCTGCGAGTCTGAAAGCGCGAGTCATCCTGGGATGTACGCCCATTACAGCACCGCTCACGTGCCGTGTCCGGGAAACGAGGAAAACGCACTTCTGGGTATTTAGCTGTGTTAAAAGCCGGACCGTTAGGCTTGTCGCGATGGATGCGATCGACCGACAACTCATCGACCTCCTGCGGGACAACGCCCGGCTTCCATATGCGGAGCTCGCCCGGAAGGTCGGCCTCTCCGCCCCGGCCGTGCACGAACGCGTCGGGAAGCTCGAGTCCTCCGGCGTCATCCGCGGCTACCGGGCCGAGGTCGAGCCCGAGACGCTGGGCCTGCCGCTGACCGCCGTGATCGGAATCGTGCAGGACAGCAGCGGTGACACCGACGCCGTTCTCGAAGCCCTGCGCGAACGCGAAGAGATCGAGTCGTGCTACTTCATGGCCGGCGAGGAATCGTTTCTGTGCAAGGCGCGGGTGAAAACGATCGGTGATCTCGAACGGCTCATCGTGGACCTGAACCGCGTCAGGGGCGTGGCCCGGACCCGCACCACCGTCGCGCTTTCCACGAAATGGGAGGGGCGGATCCGGCCGGCCGGCTGAACCGTTCATGCGAGCGTCGCCAGGCCCGAATATTCGGCGACGTAACCCTCGTCGGTGATGTCGAGGTCGGCGACGAAGTTCTCAGAGCGGTACCGTATCCGGCTCTTCGCCACGACCTCGTAACTCTGCGCATAGGGCAGGACGGCCAGGCTCGGCAGCAGGACCCACGCCGCCTCGATCTCGACCTTGGTGCCGGGCTCGGCGCGGTGCAGCCCCAGGCGCCGAATCGGCAGCGTGTTGGTCAGGGGCGAGTTGTGCAGGTCCACGTCGAGCACCGGGTGCAGCCGATCCGGCTCCTCGATGCCCGACATCGCCGCGGTCGGGAGGACCCGCTCGAGGTTGCCCTGCTCGCTGGTGGTGACCCGCCAGCGCCCGGCGGCCCGCTCCATGCGCAGGGTCCGCAGCCAGCCGGCGCCCTCGACGGCGACCTCCAGCCGGGTGCTCGCCCACGACTCGTCGGTGTGCAGGTCGTAGCGGCAGGTGTACAGCGCGTTGTCCGCCGCGAACGCGACCCCCTTGGCGTGCAGGCCCCGCCTGTCGTCCAGGGTGACGAACTCTCCGCCGACGGTGTCGGTCCGCTGCCAGGCGAACGCCCGCGGTAGCACGGTCATCCCCGGACCGTACTCGACCGCGAGCGTTCGTGTGGGCCTCGCTACCGAGGGTTATCGATTGCGGGGCGGGCGCCGGTCGTTCATGCGCCGGCGGCCGGGCGCTCCCGCGTGAGCGGCCGGGTTCGCGTTGTACGAGATGCGCACCGGCACCCCGCTCGGCTGGCGAGCGCCGGTGACCTCGGCCAGCGCCGGGTCGCCCGCGCGAACGCGCAGCTCGTTGGGGGTGACGCCGGCCTTGGCCAGCAGCGCCGCCGCCCGCCGTCGCTGCCGCGGCAGCACCAGCGAGACGACCGTGCCCGCGGCCCCGGCCCGAGCCGTGCGGCCGGCCCGGTGCAGATAGTCCTTCTGGTCCCGCGGGAGATCCACGTGTACGACCAGAGAAACATCGTCGATGTGAATCCCGCGCGCCGCCACATCGGTCGCGACCAGCACGTCGACCGAGCCCTCGCGGAACTCGGCCAGCGTGCGGGTCCGCACCCGCTGCGTCTTGCCGCCGTGCAGCGCCCCGGCCCGCACGCCGACCCGCGCGAACTGCTCCACCAGCTCGTCCACGGCCAGCTGGGTCTTCACGAACAGGATCGTGCGACCCTTGCGAGCGGCGATGGAGGCGGCGATGGCCACCTTGTCATGCGGCGGTACCAGCAGCACGTGGTGATCCATCGACCCCACCGAGGCCACCGGCGGCTCGATCGAGTGCGTCACCGGGTCGACCAGGAACTTCGCCACCAGCGCGTCGACGTCGTTGTCCAGCGTCGCGGAGAACAGCAGCCGCTGCCCGGTCGCGGGCGTCTGGCCCAGGATCTCGGTGACCTCGGGCAGGAAGCCCATGTCGGCCATCTGGTCGGCCTCGTCGAGCACGGTGACCTCGACCGCGTCGAGGCGGCAGGCGCCCCGCTTGATGAGGTCTCCGAGCCGGCCCGGCGTCGCCACCAGCACATCGACACCGCGTTCCAAGGACCAGATCTGCCGGTCGTACGGCACGCCGCCCACGGCGGTCTTGCAGAACAGGCCGAGCACTTTGGCCAGCGGGGTCAGCGCGTCGTTGACCTGCATCGCGAGCTCGCGGGTCGGCACCAGGACCAGGGCCTTGGGCGCGTGCGGCCGGGAGCGGCCGGAGGCGGCGAGCCGGGCGAGCAGCGGCAGGCCGAACGCGAGCGTCTTGCCCGAGCCGGTGCGGCCGCGGCCGAGCACGTCGCGGCCGGCGAGCACGTCGGGGACGGTCGCCGACTGGATCGGGAACGGTTCAGTGATGCCCTCTTTGGCCAGCGCCCGCACCAGCTTGTGCGGCAGTCCGAGGCTCGCGAACCCTGGCCCGGTGGCCGGCTCTTGCTCGGTGGTCGATTCGAAGAGGGAGGGATACGAGCTGGGGTCAGCGAGCAGCAAGGAGCTGGGACCTTCCGATTGGAGAACGGTTAAGAGTATCCGATCTGCCCCGGACGGTCCCAGCCGCCGTGTCGCGCCTCACTTGGGCGAGCTCACGCCGTCGATGAGGTTGTGGGCGAACGTGACGGCGAAGTAGCCGCCCACCAGGAGTACGACCACCAACACTCCGATGATGATCCACACCCGGCGATCGCCGGACTTGCGGGGCTCCTCGTCGTCGTCCGACTCCTCGGTGCCCTGACTCAGAATGTGCCCGGTGAGTGACCCGGTGTTCTCGAACGAGCTGCCCTCGCCGTCGACGGCGGGGAGGAGCGTCGGCGATGCGCCGCCCTTCCCGCCGTAAACCGTGCCGGCGGAGGCCCGTTCGTTGCGGGCCCACTTCCCGTAGCTGTCGGCCGCTGGGGCCGGTTCCGCGACTTCGGCTTCGTCCTGTTCGGACTCCGCCTCATCCTCGGCTAATTCGCCCTCCTTGTCGGGCGGAGGGATGGCCGGGGGCTGGCCGTGCTCCGGTCCGTGCTGCGAAGGCGCGCCGCTGGACGGGTAGACGCTGCCGGGCGCGCGGTTGGCCGGCGGCGGATAGCCCCCGGTGCCGGGCCAGTTCTGCTGCTGTACCTCATGTTCGTCGCTCTCCGTTCCCGGCGCGCCCGGCACCGGCGGCGGTGCCCAGGCGGGCGGCTGGCCGGGCGGGTTCCAGCCCGGCTGCTGCTGGCCGTACTGCGGTTGTCCGTACTGGGGTGGCGGCTGCTGCCCGTACGCAGGCTGCCCGTACTGCTGCGGGGGCTGCTGACCGTACTGGGGCGGCTGCTGCGGGTTCCAGCCCTGCTGGGCCGGGGGTGCGCTCTGCGGCTGGTTCCAGCCTTGCTGGGCCGGCGGGGCCGACTGGGGCTGGTTCCAGCCCGGGTGCTGCGCGGGCGGGGCCGACTGCGGCTGGTTCCAGCCTGGCTGCTGCGCGGGTGGGGCCGACTGGGGTGCGTTCCAGCCCGGTTGCTGCTGCCAGCCCGGCTGCTGGGGCTGCGGTGGGCGCCAGCCCGGCTGGCCCGGCTGGGGCTGGGGCGGCTGCGGCTGACCCTGCCAGCCCGGCTGGGGCTGCCCGGGCTGGGGCTGCCAGCCCTGGACGGGGGGCTGCTGGCCGGGCGGGTTCCAGCCCTGCTGCTGGGGCGGGTGCTGCGGCGGCTGCCAGCCCGGCTGGCCCGGCTGGGGCTGGGGCGGCTGCGGCTGCGGCTGACCCTGCCAGCCCGGCTGCGGCTGCCCGTGCGGGGGCTGGCCGTGCGGTGGCTGGCCGTGCGGGGGCTGGCCGGGCGGCGGGCCCCAGCTCTGCTGGCCGGGGAGCGGCGCGACGTACCCGGGGCGGTTCCAGCCCTGCTGCACCGGCGGCGGCTGCTCTGCGGACGCCTCGCCGTTCTGGCCCCACGGGTGCTCCGCGGAGGGCATCGAGTACGCGGGCGTCTGCGGCTGGCCGCCACCCTCCGCGCCGCCCCGGTTGCCTTCGTCGGCGGGCTGGGCGTCGTTGCTCGTGTCCGTGCCCGCGTTGGCCGGCAGCGGGGGCGGCTCCTCGGCCACCAAGAACGGGGAGCTGGAGACGGGCGGCGGGGTTCGGTCGCCGCCGAAGGGCGGGGCGGGGCTGTTGTCGGGCAGCCCGTACGCCGATCCGCCGCCGGGCCCGAACGACGAGGCCGGCTGCGAGTCCGGGACGCCATAGGAGGGCCCGCCGGATGAGGGTGCGCTGGCTCCGCCGAACGATGGGCCGGGCTGCGAGTCGGGCACTCCGTAGGAGGGCGCGCCGGACGACGGCGCGCTGGCCGCGCCGAAGGACGGGGCTCCGGACGATGGTGCGCTGGCTCCGCCGAAGGACGGGCCGGGCTGGGAGTCCGGCACTCCGTAGGTCGGGGCGCCGGATGACGGGGCGCTGGCTCCGCCGAACGACGGGCCGGGCTGCGAGTCGGGGACTCCGTAGGCCGGGGCATCCGGGATCGGCGGCGGGCTGAAGCTCGGCGGGCCGGGCGGCTCGGGCGGCGTCGACAGGCCGGGCGCGCCCGGGTAGCCCGGCGTGCTCGGGATCGGCGGCGGGAAGCCGGCCGGGTTGTAGGCCGGTGCCTCGGGCGTGCCGGGGATCGGCGGTGGGAAGCCCGCCGGGTTGTACGCCGGGGCGCCCGGGATCGGCGGCGGGTTGTACGCCGGGGCCGGTGCGTCGGGCGTGGTCGGAATGGGTGGCGGGTTGTACGCCGGTGCGTCGGGCGTGCCGGGGATCGGGGGCGGGAAGCCCGCCGGGTTGTAGGCCGGGGTGCCCGGGATCGGCGGCGGGTTGTACGCCGGTGCGTCCGGCGTGCCGGGGATCGGCGGTGGGTTGTAGGCGGGGGGGCCCGGGATCGGCGGGGGGTTGTACGCCGGTGCGTCCGGCGTGCCCGGAATCGGGGGCGGGTTGTAGGCGGGTGCGTCGGGTGCGTCCGGGGCCTGGAACGGGCCGGGCTGGAACGGGCTGGGCTGGAACGGGCCGGGCTGGAACGGCGACGGGCCGGGGAACGGCGGCTGCGGCTGGGGCGGCGGGAACGGCCCCGGCTCCGGGCCGGGCTGCGGCGTGGGCTCCGGCTGGGGGATGGGCTCCGGCTCGGGCGCGGGCGGGTACGGGTGCGGGATCGGCTCGGGAGTCGGCGCCGGCGGGAACGGCGAGGGCTCGGGCTGCGGGGTCGGCTCCGGGCTCGGGAACGGTGAGGGCGTCGGGCCGGGGATCGGCTCGGCGGGCTCGTCCTCGGACGGCGAATCGCTCGCGGCGGACTGGTCGGTGGGGACGGCGCCGCCACCGCGATACACGGTGGGCGTCGACCCCCGGGCCGCCTGAGCCGCTTCCTCGGCGCTGACCGTGTGCAGGCCCGGCACCGAAGCGCTGGCCCGCGCGGCCGCGACAGCAGCCCCAGCGACCGCGGCACCAGCCCCGGCTCCGGCTCCGGCTCCGGCGAACGGCGAACCGGCGTTGGGGAGACCGTCGCTCGGCGCATCGGCCGGGGGCACCTGCGACCGCTGAATCGCGAACGGGTGGACCACCGGCGCCGGCTCGCTCACCTGACCGAACGCGGGAGCCGGCTCGTCGGCCTGCCCATACGCGGGCGCCGGCTCGCCGGGCGGTGAGTAGGACGGGGCCGATTCGCCGGGCGGGAAGTGGGACGGGGCCGATTCGCCCGGTGGGCTGTACGACGGCGCGGGCTCGGCGGCCTGGCCGTATGCCGGTGCGGGGTCGTTGAACGGGTCATACGCGGGAGGCGCGGAGGACGGTGCCGACTCGCCCGGCGTGTAGGACGGGGCCGGGTCACCGCTCTGGCCGTAGGCGGGTGCGGGGTCGCTCGGCGGGCCGTATGACGGTGCGGGGTCGTTGGACGCGCCGTATGCCGGGGCCGGGTCGCTCGGCGGGCCGTAAGACGGGGCCGGGTCGGCCGGTTGGTTGTAGGCCGGGGGCTCGGCCTCGGCGGCCGGCTGCTCGGGAGCCTTCCACGGGCGTGCGAACGCGTCCCACGACGACTCCACTGCGGGGCGAGGGGCGCGCGAGCGGCTCGGCAGCGGCGGCTGCTCCTCCTCGGCGGGCGCCGACGAAGGGGCGTCCGGCTCTGCGGGGGTCGCGCCGAAGGGCTGGTAGGGCGGCGGCTCCGACGAGGCGTCCGGCTCGGCCGAGGACGTGCCGAAGGGCTGGTAGGGCGGCGGCTCCGCCGAAGTAGAGGCCGGGGGCTCGGGCTCGGAGGAGGAGTAGACGGTGGCGCGGTACGTGCCGGCCTCGTGCCGCATCTCCTCGTAGTCCGCGTTCGGGGACGTGATGCCCGCCACTGTGGCGCGGCCCACCATCGGGGTCAGCGGGGTCGACGAGCCAGAAATGTCCGATGAGTCCGACTCCTCGGCCGCCGGGGCGAAGCCCTCCAGCGGCGTCGGGGCGAATGGGGGAGCCAGGCCGTCCGAAGGTTCGTCCGCGGCGTAGGGCTCAGGGGCCGACGGGGGCGGTGGCGTCGGGTCGGTCGGGGGCGGCCCGTACACGCCGGCGGACGGGTTCAGGCTCGGCAGCTGGAACGCCGGGGAGTCGTCGACCGCGGCCGAGATCACCTCGGAGTCGGGATCGGGGGCCGGCGACGAGGAGCGGGGCGCGTAGGCGTCGGGCTCATAGGCACCAGGCTGGTAGGCGGGAGGAGCCGAGGAGGGCGCGTAAGCCGGCGGCTCGTAGGCCGGTGGTGCCGAGGAGGACGCGAAGGGCGGCGGCTCGTAGGCGGGAGGAGCCGAGGAGGGCGTGTAAGCCGGCGGCTCGTAAGACGGAGGCGCCGAGGAGGGCGCGTAAGCCGGCGGCTCATAGGCCGGTGGCGCGGAAGCCGGTGGCGCGGAGCTCGGCTCGTCGGCGTGGGCTCCCTGCTGTCCACCCGCAAAAGGCTCCGAGGTCGGCACCGAGTAGGGCGCCGGAGCCTGTGGGGCGAACGCATCCCAAGAGGACGCGGGGGGTGCGGACGACGGCGCGAACGGGTCCCACGCGGACGGGGCCGACTCAGGGGCCGCCGCTGAAGGGGCAGGGGCCGCAGGCGCAGGGGCCGCAGGGGCCGAGGTGTCGCCGAAGGCGGCCATCATCGCGGCCAGCTCCGGGTCGTCCTCCTCCTGGCCACCCGCCGACTCGAACGGGTTCGCCCCTGGCCAGAGCGCGCCGTCCACCGGGGTCGGCGGCGGCTCGTACGCCTGGTCGGGCAGTTCCTCGTCCGAGGGCTCCGGCGGCAGCTCCGCGCCCACGGGGGGCGGGGGCGGCAACGGCGGCAGGTCGGCGCCGTCGCCCGGCGGCGGGCCGCTGCGAGCCGCCTCGCCGCGTGTTCCGTCCCGAGTCTCCCGATCGTCCATCGCTGCCTCCATGAGACGGGCATCATTACGTGCCCGACGGGCTCCCCGTCCGTCAGTCAACGGGTCCACGGTGCCACATCGAGTCACGCAGCGCTGGATCGGAGTCCGTCGGGTTTTGGATCACAACCCTTAGCAAGGGTTCGCATCACAACCCCCGGAAAGGGGTCAGCTTCCCGAGGCGCTCGCCGACGTCTTGGCCTCCGTGCTCGCGCCGGCCGCCGAGGACTGGGCCGTGGCCGGCTGCGAGGACGCCGCCCCCGCGGAGGGCTTGGTCGGCGTCTTCGGCGGCTCCGACTCATTCACCGACGGGCTCTCCGACGGGCTGGCCGTGGGTGAGGGCGGCGCCGACGAAGACGGCTCGGTCGACGGCGAGGGCGAGGTGCTCTGCGTCGGCGACGGCGACGTCGAGTTGGACGGCGTCGGCGAGGCCGAGTTCGACGGGTTCGTCCCGCCGCCGCCACCGTTGGTCGGCGGTGCGGAGGTCGTCGGGTTCGCGCCGGGGCCGGGGACCGCGTCGAAGATCCGGGTCGCGCCGTACAGCTTCGACCAGCGTACCTCGGCGATCTTGACCTTTTGGCCGCTCGTCGGGGCGTTGACCATCTTGCCGCCGCCGATGTAGATGCCCATGTGGTAGATCGAGCGCCAGTCGCTCTTGTCGGTGGCGAAGTACACGAGGTCGCCGGGGAGCAGCTGGTCGCCGAGGCTGTTCTTGGTCACCTGGATGGCGTGGGTGCCGTGGTACATGTCGGCGGCGACGCGCGGGACGCGGACGCCGACCTTGCCGTACGCCCAGTAGGCGAGACCGGAGCAGTCGAACGTGTCGGGGCCCTCGTCGCCCCAGACGTACCAGGCGATGTTGACCTTGCTCAGCGCGTAGTTCAGCGCCTGGACGGCCTTCGGGTTGGCGACCATCCCGTCGATGTTCGGGTTGTCGGCCAGGTTGGGGCTCAGCGCCTGCTCGGCCGCGTCCTGCTCGGCCTCGAGCTGGAGGACGAGCTGGTCGTTCTGGGCGCGCAGGTTGACGTATTCGGTGTTCTTGGCCTGGAACTCGGTGTCGACCGGCGTGTAGGTGCCCTGCGCGGCCTGCATCGCGTCCTGGGCCGCCTGGACCTCCTGGCGTGCGGCCGACTCGGCCTCCTGGGCACGCAGCAGGTCGCGGGCCGCCCCCTGGCCGCCCGGCTGCCCGCCGAGCCCGGGCGCGATCAGCCCGAACTGGTGCAGATCGTTGGCGTAGCCGTTCAGCGGTCCGAGCTGCTGGGCGCGCTTGTACGCCTCGGCCGCGGCGTCGTCGGCCCGCTGCCGCTGCTCCTCGACGCGCTTGCCCGCCTCGGTGAGCTTGACCTGGGCGTCGGCCAGCGTGTTGCGCGCGGTGTCGAGGTCGGTCGAGGCCCGGTTGCGTTTCTCCCCGAGCTGGGCGACGGTCAGCTCGAGCTGGGCGAGCTCGGCGGCCTTGGGCCCGCGCTGGGTGGTCGTGGTGGCCGGCGGCAGGGTGGCCGCACCGGAGGCGCCCGGCAGGAGGAGCTCGCCGGAGGCGACCGGCCGCGAGCCGGTGTCCGGAATGTCGCTTCCCGGGTCGGCGTAGGCGGGGCGCGCGATGAGGGCGCAGAGCATCCCGCACACCACGACCGCGGTCCTCACCGGTCCCGGCCGCATGCGGGTGCGTTGCCGCAAAACCGCAGGTGGACGCGCCTTTTCAACCGAAGGCGTTGCCGGGATCTCGCCCGGATACGCAGCCCTCAGTACCAACCCGCTCATCGCCACCGTCCCCAGTCGGTTAGCCATGCCACATGGTCGATCGTCACCGATCGATCAGCCGGTCTGCCGCCCGACCGTGTTCCTGCCCACTTTTGTTTACCGTACGAAGCGACATGCGTCGAGTGGCGATCAATGTCAGCTTCGTCGTCGCGAGGTGAATGCAGGGGTAACGAGCGGTCCGACGTAGGCTGGCGGCCGTGGATGCAGGGTTGAAGCGCGAACTCGAGGCCAAGGTCACCGCCGGTGAGCGGTTGAGCCGGGAGGACGGTGTCGCGCTCTACGAGTCCGACGACCTGGTCTGGCTCGGCCGGCTCGCGCACCAGGTGCGCACCGAGAAGAACGGCGACCGGGTGATGTTCAACGTCAACCGGCACCTCAACCTGACGAACGTGTGCTCGGCGAGCTGCGCGTACTGCTCTTTCCAGCGCAAGCCGGGCGAGAAGGACGCGTACACCATGCGCATCCACGAGGCCGTCGAGAAGGCCAAGGAGATGGAGGGTGAGCAGCTCACGGAGCTGCACATCGTCAACGGCCTGCACCCGACGCTGCCGTGGAAGTACTACCCGAAGGTCCTGCGCGAGCTCAAGAGCGCCCTGCCCGGCGTGAACCTGAAGGCGTTCACGGCGACCGAGATCCAGTGGTTCGAGAAGATCTCCGGCCTGCCCGCCGACGAGATCCTCGACGAGCTCATCGACGCCGGCCTGGAGTCGCTGACCGGCGGCGGCGCGGAGATCTTCGACTGGGAGATCCGCCAGCACATCGTCGATCACGCGACGCACTGGGAGGACTGGTCGCGCATCCACCGGCTGGCCCACAGCAAGGGCCTGCGGACCCCCTCGACGATGCTGTACGGCCACATCGAGGAGCCCCGCCACCGCGTCGACCACGTCATGCGCCTGCGTGAGCTGCAGGACGAGACCGGCGGCTTCAGCGTCTTCATCCCGCTGCGCTACCAGCACGACTTCGTCGACTCCGCCGACGGCAAGATCCGCAACCGGCTGCAGGCCCGCACGAAGATGGCCTCGCCGGCGGAGAGCCTGAAGACCTTCGCGGTGTCGCGCCTGATGTTCGACAACGTGCCGCACGTGAAGTGCTTCTGGGTCATGCACGGGCTCTCGGTCGCCCAGCTGTCGCTGAACTTCGGCGTGGACGACCTCGACGGCTCCGTGGTCGAGTACAAGATCACGCACGACGCGGACAGCTACGGCACGCCGAACACCATGCACCGCGAGGACCTGCTGCACCTCATCTGGGACGCGGGCTTCCAGCCGGTCGAGCGCAACACGAAATACGAGGTCGTGCGCGAGTACGACAGGCCGACGCCCCTGGCCGAGCGCCGCAGCGAACCGCAGAAGGTCTGGGCCTGAGGCTAGGCTGGGGTCACCATGTCACCGTTTCTGAAGTACACGCTCGCGCGGCTCGGCCTCTTCGGGCTCGCCGCGCTCGTGATGCTCTCCATTCCGCTCGACGTCAGCGTGCTCCTCAAGCTCATGATCGCCGTGATCGTCTCGGCCGTGGCCGCGTTCTTCCTGCTCCGCGGGCTCCGCGAGGAGGCCTCCGTGCAGGCCGTCGGCATGGCGCAGAAGCGCTCCGATAACAAGGAACGGCTGCGTGCCGCCCTCAACGGGGATGATGATGGGGGTGAAAGCGCCACCAAATCGGACTAAAACCACTTAAGCCTTGGATGGCGCTTAGTCACTCCAGGGGGCTTGATGGGTCGCAGGTTCGTGTCGGTGGTGTCCTTCGCAGTCGTCGGGGTGGTGACGCTCTTCGCGGTCAACCCGGCCGACGCGAGCCCGGCTAGTCCGAAATATCAGCAGAAGTCCGGACCCTACGTCGTCCGCGGTGTCGACAGCGCCGCGGATCGCAACCGTGTCGGCGGTACCGGGGCCAGCATCGACAGCATCGAGAACGGCGCGGCCACCGTGACGGCCACGCCGGACGAGGCGAGGCAGATCGAGCGGCTCGGGTTCAGCATCAGCCGGACCCGGACCGAGGGCTTCCCGGCCGCCGACTCCGGATACCACGACTACGCCGAGATGCAGGCCGAGCTCGACAGGGCGGCCAAGGCGTACCCGAAGATCATGCAGAAGCTCAGCCTCGGCAAGTCGTACGAGGGCCGGGACCTGCCGCTGATCAAGATCTCGGACAACGTGGCGAAGGACGAGGACGAGCCCGAGATCCTCTACGACGCCCACCAGCACGCCCGGGAGCACCTCACCGTCGAGATGGCGCTCTACCTGGTGAGGATGTTCACCGAGGGCTACGGCAAGGACCCGCGCATCACCAGGCTCGTCGACACCCGCGAGATCTGGATCGTGCCGGACATGAACCCGGACGGCGGCGAGTACGACCTCACCGGCGGCAAGTACCACGACTGGCGCAAGAACCGTCAGCCCGTCGGCGGCGGCTACAAGGGCGTCGACCTCAACCGCAACTGGGGCTACAAGTTCGCCTGCTGCAACGGGTCGAGCTCGTCGCTGTCGTCGGAGACCTACCACGGCCCGCAGGCGTTCTCCGCTCCCGAGACCCAGCGGCTGCGCGACTTCGTGCTGAGCCGCCGGGTCGGCGGGGTGCAGCAGATCAAGGCGGCCATCGATTTCCACACGTACTCCGAGCTGATCCTCTGGCCGTACGGGTACACGATGAACACCACGGCCGCGGGGCTCGGCTCGGACCAGCAGAAGACCTTCTCGGCCCTGGGCCACGCGTTCGCCCGGAGCAACGGGTACACGCCCGAGCAGTCCAGCAGCCTGTACATCACCGACGGCTCGATCATCGACTGGCTCTGGGCGACCCAGGGCGTCTGGGCGTTCACGTTCGAGATGTACCCGAACTCGCCGTCCAAGGGCGGCTTCTACCCGCCCGCGAGCGTCATCGACGCGCAGACCGCCCGCAACAGGGACGCCAGCCTGACGCTCGCCGAGTACGCGGACTGCGCGTACCGCGTGATCGGCAAGCAGCAGCTGTGCGCTACAGCCCCCAGTCCTCGGTGAACTCGATGACCGCGAAGTGCCCGCCGGTCGGGTCGGCCAGGCGCGCATAGCGGCCGGCCGAGGCCGGTTCAGCCGCACGGGCCACCGAGCCGCCGAGCTCGGTGGCCCGTGCGCATGCGGCGGCCGCGTCCTCGACCATGAAGCAGACCGTCCAGTGGTCGGGGATGCCGGGCGGGAAGCGGCCGTCGATCGGCAGCAGGCCGCCGACGGTGTCGTTGTGGTGGTGCAGTTCGAAGTACGGCTGACCGTCGCTGGGCGCCTCGACGGTGTGCCAGCCGAACACCTCCTTGTAGAAGGCGCCGGTCCGGTCGAGGTCGTGGGCCGCCAGCTCGTACCAGCAGATCGCGCCGGGCTCGAAGGACACCTGGGCCCCGCCGAACCGGCTGCGCAGCCAGGTGCCGAAGAGCGCTCCGCCGGGGTCGGAGAAGGTGGCGGCGGTACCGAGATCACGCACGCTGGCCGGCGGGACGCGCACGGCCCCGCCGGAGCGCTCGACGGCCTCCGCGGTGCCCGAGGGGTCGTCCGTGGAGATCGAGATCAGCCAGGCCGCCGAGCCGCCCGGGCGCCCGGCGCGCAGGCCGGCCGCGGCCCGCCCGCCCAGCGTGAAGTGCCCGTCGGCGTTGCGCGCCCAGCCGAACAGCTCCCCGTAGAAGTGTTCGGCCGCGGCCGGGTCAGGGCTGACCAGCTCCGCCCAGCACGGCGTGCCCGGCGCATAACCCCGAATTCGCATGGCGAGATGGTGTCATCAGACGGCGGAGCCCTCCAACGCGGTAGGCAGCGGGCGGGAGTGCAGCACATCGAGCCGGGAGACGGCGCGCGTCAGCACCACGAAGAGCCGGTTGAGGCCGCGGGGCTCGGCGGACACGATGTCGGCCGGCTCGACCACGATCACATGGTCGTACTCGAGGCCCTTGGCCAGGGTCGCGGGCAGTACCGTCACCCGGGCCTCGGGGTCGTCGTCGGCGAGTGCCACGCCGGCCTTGCGCAGCGACTCGGCCAGCAGGTCGACGGTCGCGTCGGCGGCGATGACCCCGACCGAGCCGAGGTGGCCGAGCGCGGCGAGGGTGGCGTCCACGACGGATTCCTCGACGGCGGCAACGGTACTGACCGTGAGCGCCCCATCCGTCCGCAGCGAGCGCGCCTCGGGCACCTGCACCCCGAGCGCGGGCAGCAGGCGGTTGGCGAGCGCGATGACGGCCGCGGGCACCCGGAAACCGGTGGTCAGCGGTACCACCCGGGCCTCCGGCTTGCCGAGGTGCGCCAGCAGCACCCGCCAGTCCCGCGCGGCCCACGGCGCCGTGCCCTGCGCGAGGTCGCCGAGCAGCGTGATCGAGCCGTGCTCGCTGCGCCGCGCGATCACGCGGGCCTGCATCGGGGAGAGGTCCTGCGCCTCGTCGACGACCACGTGCCCGAAGCTCGCCACCCGGTCGATCAGTCCGGCGGCCTCGTCGATGAGCACCGAGTCGGCCAGGCTCCAGCGCGCCGACTTCGCCGTCTTCGGCGGCTTGGCCCACGTGAGCGCCGCGCGCTCGGCCTCGTCCAGCTCGTCGTCGCTAGGGTCGGTCAGGACCTCGAACACGAGCTGCTCCGGCGTGACCGCGGGCCAGACCGCGTCGAGCACGTCGGTCACCGGGGTGGCCTTGCCCATCCGGCGCTGCCAGCCCTCGCTGGGGGAGTCGCCGCGGCGGGCCTCGGACTGGCGCATGAGCAGGCTCACGATCCGGGCGCGGACGCGCTCGCGGCCGATGCCGTAGGGCGGCGCCTCCCGCCGCACGTCGTCGACGACCCGCCGGAGCGCGTCGGCCGAGATCCGCCAGCGGTACGAGCCGTCCGACACCGTGAGCGACTCCTCGGGGCGCCCGATCTTGGCCAGCAGGCGCCGCTGCAGTACGGCTGCCATCTTTTCCTGGTTCTTGACCTCGGCGGCGGCCTCGGAATCGGTGCCGCGGACCGGCGTGGTGAGCAGGCCGTCGATCGTGGACTGGCGCACCTCGAGCTCCCCGAGGGTGGGCAGAACGCTCGCGATGTACTGCAGGAACGCCGAGTTGGGCCCCACGATGAGCACGCCGGCGCGGCGGAGGCGCTCGCGGTGCAGATACAGCAGGTACGCGGCGCGGTGCAGCCCCACGGCCGTCTTCCCGGTGCCGGGCGCGCCCTGCACGCAGATGGACTCGTCGAGCTCGGCGCGCACGAGCGCGTCCTGCTCCGGCTGGATGGTGGCGACGATGTCGCGCATCGGCCCGACGCGCGGCCGCTCGATCTCGTCGAGCAGGATCTGGCTGGTCCCCTGCTCCTCGCCCCGGCCCAGGTGCTCGTCCTCGAAGCTGGTGAGCTCGCCCTTGACGAACCCGAAGCGCCGCCGCACCTCGACGTCCTGGGGGTCGACGGCGCTGGCCTGGTAGAACTTGCGGCTGATAGGCGCGCGCCAGTCGAGCACCATCGGCTCCCCGACGGCGTCGGTGACGTGCCGCCGGCCGACGTGGTACTGGTGCTCGTCGATGTCGAGCCGCCCGAAGAACAGCGGGGTGTCGGGGTTGTCGGCGAGATCGGCGATCCTCCGCGCGAGTGCCCGCCCGAGCGTCTCGGCCGCGAACGGATCTCCCGCGACCTGATCTCCGGTCGCGAACAGGTCCTCGGCGCGCTCGCGCATGCGCTTGAGCGCCAGCCGGGAGGCGTCGAGGTGCGCTCGCTCCTGGGCGAGCTCCGTTTCGAGTGAGGGCACGGTGATCCTCTTCGAGGTCGCGTTCGGCTCGCTCGCGTATCCGGGGCCTTGCTCCACCCGGCGCCTGGGGACGTCCGCTGCGGTGGCTGTCTCACCGCGGCCGTCAAGCGGCCATTCATCCTACGCGATCTTCTCGGCCTGTCCACCGAGTTTTCCGCAGATTCAGGGCGGTGGGCGTGGCAACCTTATGGAAGGATCCGTCAGGAGGTGAGTCGCCGATGAGCGTGGCCGTGCTGGAACACGTCGGCCCATGGACCGAAGACGAGTATCTCGCCCTCGGCGAGACCTCGAATCGAATCGAGTTGTTCGATGGGAGTCTGCTGGTGAGCCCGGCGCCGACCTCGCGGCATCAGCACATTTCCCGGCGGCTGGCGGGTCTGATCGATGAGGCAGCGGATGCGCTCGATCTGTGGGTCTACGAGGCGGTGAACGTTCGTCTCGCCAGTGGGCGGATCTTCATTCCCGATCTGGTGGTGACGCCGGTCGAGAACGCCACGGTCTTCGATGCTGCTGACGTGGTCCTGGTCGGCGAGGTGGTCTCGCCGGGCAATGCGGGTGCCGATCGCGTGCTCAAGATGCAGCTTTACGCGGCCGCGCGGATCGAGTGGTATCTGCTCGTCGAGCCGGAGCAGACGGGCTCGATCACATTGCGGCTGCTCCGGCTCGACGGCCACCACTACGTCGAGCACGCGGTGGCGAAGGACGGCGAGACGCTCACCGCGGACGGGCCCTTCGCCATCGAGATCGAGACGCGAGCGCTGTTGCGTCGACGGTGACGGCCGGTGGGTCAGCCCATCAGGTCGCGGAGTTCGGGGATGACCTCGATGGCCAGGAACGGGCCGCCCGTCGGGTCGAGGATCTGGCAGGCCTGGCCGATGCCCGCGTCCACCGGCCCCGCCAGCACGCGCCCGCCCAGCTCCCCGGCGCGCGCGATGAAGCCGAGGCAGTCGTCGATCGAGAAGATCGTGCGCCAGTGGTGCGGGGTCGCCGGCGGGTAGTTCGCGTCCATGATGCTCAGGCCGCCGACCACGCGGTTGTTGGAGATCCACTCGTGGTACTCGTGGATCGTTCCCGGAGAGGCGCCCTGCTGGTCGACCCAGCCGAAGACCTTGCCGTAGAAGGCGGCCGTCGCCGCGATGTCGCGGGTCACCACCTCGCTCCAGCAGATCGAGCCCGGCTCGTTGTGGACCTGGGCGCCGGCGAAGCGCTCCTTCTGCCAGGCGCCGAAGACCGCGCCGGCCGGGTCGGCGAACAGGGCCGCGCGGCCGAGGCCCGAGGCCGACTGCCCGAGCACGGTGCCGCCCGCGTCGAGGACCGCGCGCGCGGTCCCATCGGTGTCCAGGGTTGCCACGTACGTGAGCCACGCCGCCCGATCGCCGGCGGCGACGCCCGCCACGACCAGGTCGCGCAGCAGGAGCAGCGTGGTCCCGTCCTCGGCCTCGCTCGTCGTCCAGCCGAACAGGCCGGCGTAGAACGCGGCCGCGGCGGCCGGGTCGGGGCTGGTCAGCACCGACCAGCAGGGCGTCGCGGGCGCATAGCCTCGTACTCGCACGGAAGCAGGGTAAGCAAAACGTCAGATGTTCTTGATCGTCTGAAGGGACCGTTTCACGTGAATCCCTGGCGTTACCGGGCGGCCGCTCAGTGCTGGGTCAGCAGCTGCTTCGTGACCTCGCGGCAGGTTTTGACCCCGTAGTCCTTGCCCAGCGAGCTCGGGTAATGCGCCATGACCGCCATGCTCCACCCGTCGCCGAGCGCCATGCACGCGATGTGCCACTGGCCGTCGTCGCGGGCCAGCCAGCCGTTCTTGATCGCCGTGGTCTTCTGCGCGTCGGCCGGCAGCACCTCGATCGGCCCGAACCGCCCCGGCCCGCGCACGCTGCGCATCTCGTTGAGCAGCCAGCCCGTCCACTTCGGGCCGGCCGCGCGCCCGTCGCCGATGCACTTGGCCAGGCGCGCCACGTCGCGGGCCGACATCTGGGTCAGGCTCCACGAGTTCTGGGTGCCCTTGGTCTCGGTCAGGCCGCAGAGCGAGATCATGCGCTTGATCGACGTGAGATTGCCGTTCTGCACGTGGTACTTGAACGTGTTCTCGGTCTCGGAATCGCGGATCATGCGGCTCAACTCGTTCAGCGCGGCGCTTCCGGGCTGCTTGTTGGACTCCGCCTGGCGCCGCAGCCAGTCCGCGGCGACCCAGGCCTTGGCCATCGATGCCGTGTCGCTGGTGGTGTAGGGCGTGGAGCCGTACATCTGATCCGTCTTGTGGTCGTAGTAGGCCCACGACCAGAACCCCTTGACGTTCATGGTGACCGGCTGGGTCGGCGTGAACAGCGGCCCGCTCGGCGCCGTGCTCGGGGCGGCGCTGGGCTCGGCGACCGGCGACTCAGAGGTGTCGGCGGCGGCGGGGACGTGGCTGCCCGTGGCCTTCGGCGTGGCGTTGACCGAGCACCCGGTCGCGGTGACCAGGACGAGTGCGAGCACAGCGAGGGGGCGTCGCATCAGATGAGGGTATCCGCTGTGAGAATCGCCGCCCTGCCCGTGTGCCGCCCGGCCGTTGGGGCAACATGGGCGTTGTGCCTGCATTGCAGCGGCCCCGCGTCGGCCACATCCAGTTCCTGAACTGCCTTCCTATCTACTGGGGCCTGATGCGATCGGGTGCGCTGATCGACGTCGACCTGTTCAAGGACTCTCCGGAGCGGCTCAACGCGGCGCTGGTCGCGGGCGATCTCGACATCGGGCCGATCTCGCTGGTGGAGTACCTCCGAAACGCCGACGACCTGCTCCTGCTGCCCGATCTCGCGGTGGGCAGCGACGGCCCGGTCCTGTCCGTGAACCTCGTGTCCACGGTGCCGCTGGAGTCGCTGGACGGCCGCCGGGTCGCGCTCGGCGCCACCTCGCGCACCGGTGTGATGCTCGCGCAGATGTACCTCGAGTCGCACGTCGGCGTCCGCCCCACGTACTTCAACAGCCCGCCCGACCTCGCCCGCATGCTCGACGAGGCCGACGCCGCGGTGATCATCGGCGACGTGGCCCTGCGCGCCATGCACGACGCGCCTCAGCAGGGCTGGCGGGTCACCGACCTCGGTCAGGCCTGGCGCGAGTGGACCGGGCTGCCGATGGTCTTCGCGGCCTGGGCCGTGCGCAAGGACTTCGCCGAGGCGCACCCGGGCCTGGTCAAGGACGTGCACGAGGCGTTCCTCCGGTCTCGGGAGCTGTGCCTGACCGAGCTGGACGAGGTCGCGGCGGCGGCGGCGCGCTGGGAGACGCTGTCGGCCGAGACGCTGGCGACCTACTTCCGCGTGCTGGACTTCTCGCTGGGCGAGCGCCAGGTCGCGGGCGTGCGCGAGTTCGCGCGGCGGGCGGCGGAGCGTGGGGCGGTGCCGGCGCTGCCGTCCGGCGGCCCGGCGTTCTTCGAGGGCTGACCGGGGCCGCGCTGCCCTTCTGGGGGCTGACTTGGCGCGGGCGGCCGCGGGTTCGCGCGGCGAGCGTTGCCGGCGCTGCTCTCCGGCGGCCCGGCGTTCTCCGAGGGCTGACCCGGGGGCGCGGGCGGCCGCGTTCGCGGGGCGAGTGTTGTTGACGCTGCCGTCCCGCTGCTCCGCGTTTCTCTTCGCGGGCTGACTCGCGGTGCGGGCGGGCGCGAGTTCGCGCTGCTCTCCCTCGGCCTGGCGCTCTTCGGGGCTGACCCGGCGCAGGCGGCCCGGTGTTTGAAGGCGGATTCGGTGCTCACGGCGCCCGAAAAGTGCGCTTTGCGAAAAGTCGGGCGCTCCGCATCGCGACTTCTCCGATATATAACCCGACAGGCGATAAGTCCGATATGTCGTGGCGCGCAGCGCCCGACATATCGCGCCAACGCCGAGCGCCCGCATCAAGCCTGCAACTGCTTGGTCACGCTGGAGCAGATGTTCTCGCCGTAGCCCTGCCCCTTCGAGGCCGGGTACACCGTCAGCACGCTCAGCACCCAGTCGCCCCCGATGGCCAGGCAGTTCACGTGCCACTTCCCGTCGCTGCGCGCGATCCACCCGTTCTTCACCGCCGTCCCCGCCTGCTCCGAAGCGGGCAGCGCCGGCGTGATCCCGAACTTCTGATCCTTGGCGACATTGCGCATCTCGTTGAGCAGCCAGTCCGTCCACTTCGGCCCGGCCGCGCGCCCGTCGCCGATGCACGCGCCCATCCGAGCGGCATCACGTGCCGACACGAGGGTCGAGGCCCAGTCGATGTACGCCTTCGAGTCCGTCAGCCCGCAGGTCTGAATCAGCCGCGTGATGCTGGCGTTCTTGCCGTCGAGGCCCCAGAAGTACGAGGCCGCGTCGTTGTCGCTGTTGCGGATCATCTCGCTGAGCTCGGACAGGTTCGACTTGCTCGGATTGGGGTTGCGGCGCAGGTAGTCCGACGCGAGCCAGGCCTTGATCATCGAGGCGGTGCGCTGCGCGGAGTTCGCGTTGTCCGAGCCGGCCATCGCGCCCGTGCGGCGGTCCAGCACGGTCCACGACCAGAAGCCGGTCGCGTCGACGGCGACGGTCGCCGGATGGAGCAGGGCGGGCGGGAGCGCCGGGGCGGTCGGCGGGGCCGGGGCCGCCTTGCGCGTGGGCACCTCGCTGGCCGCCGGGCTCTCGACGGCCGGAGCCGCCGGTGCCGCGTAGTCGGCGGTGGCGCCGAGCAGGTCGCTGCCCCACACGAAGGGCACGCCGACCAGCAGCGCCGCCGCGAACAGTACGAATGCGGTCAGTCCGACACGCTTGCGCATGAGTCGGTAGTCCCTCCCTGGCGGTGCGTGAGATCGAATTCCATCGACCGCCGGTCATGAACAGGTGTTCCCGGTGTTAACACGACGTAAGCGAACGGAATGTTCACCCGGCGTGGGCTATTGCCCACTCATCCTGTCGTTCAACCGAATCACCCGCAGCCCGGACGCGCTCAAAAGTCCCTGGTAGTTGGCTCGATGCGATGTGACACCTTCTTGCCGCTCGTGTCGGAAGCTGTAACACTGAAGGGGTGTACGACGACGAGGTCGACAGCGCCGAGCGCGAGCTGACGAACGAGCGGGTCCTGGTCAAGGACGGCGACCTGCAGGAGTACTTCGACGCGATCGTGGCGGCCGACCAGAAGATCGAGCCGCGGGACTGGATGCCGGAGGCGTACCGCAAGACGCTGATCCGGCAGATCGCCCAGCACGCCCACTCCGAGATCATCGGCATGCAGCCCGAGGGCAACTGGATCTCGCGCGCGCCCACGCTCAAGCGCAAGGCGATCCTGCTGGCCAAGGTGCAGGACGAGGCCGGGCACGGGCTGTATCTCTACGCGGCCGCCGAGACCCTCGGCGTGTCCCGCGAGGAGCTGGTCGAGATGCTGGTCGAGGGGCGCCAGAAGTACAGCTCGATCTTCAACTACCCGACGCTGACCTGGGCCGACATCGGGGCGATCGGCTGGCTCGTGGACGGGGCCGCGATCGTGAACCAGGTCCCGCTGTGCCGCTGCTCCTACGGGCCCTACGCGCGCGCCATGATCCGCATCTGCAAGGAGGAGTCGTTCCACCAGCGGCAGGGGTACGAGATCCTGCACACGCTCTCGCACGGCACCGAGGCGCAGAAGGCCATGGCCCAGGACGCCGTCGACCGCTGGTGGTATCCGTCGCTGGCCATGTTCGGCCCGCCCGACGGCGACTCCACGCACTCCGAGCGCTCGATGGCCTGGAAGATCAAGCGCTTCTCCAACGACGAGCTCCGGCAGCGGTTCGTGGACATGTGCGTCCAGCAGGCCGAGATCCTGGGCCTGCGCCTGCCCGACCCCGACCTGCGGTGGAACGAGCAGGAGAACAGGTACGACTACACCCAGCCCGACTACGACGAGCTGATGCGCGTCATCAAGGGCGAGGGTCCCTGCAACCGTCAGCGGATGGATCACCGCCGGCGCGCCTACGAAGAGGGCGCATGGGTCCGTGAAGCCGCGAGAAAGCACGCCGAGAAGAGGGCCGTCGGTGTCTGAGCCGCTCTGGGAAGTGTTCGTCCGGCCGCGCCGCGGGCTGTCGCACGCGCACGTCGGCTCCCTGCACGCGCCTGACGCCGAGATGGCCCTGCGCAACGCCCGCGACGTCTACACCCGCCGCCAGGAGGGGGTGTCGATCTGGGTGGTGCCGGCGACGGCCATCACCGCGAGCAGCCCCGACGAGAAGGACGCGTTCTTCGAGCCGGCGGCCGACAAGGTGTACCGCCATCCGACCTTCTACGCCGTCCCCGAGGGTGCGGAACACATATGACCAGCCCTATGACTAGCCCGGACATCGCCCTCGAACTCGGCGACGACGCGCTCATCGCGGCCCAGCGCCTCGCCGAGTGGTGCTCGCGCGCGCCCGAGATGGAGGAGGACATCGCGCTGGCCAACATCGCCCTCGACCAGCTCGGCGCGGCCCGGCTCCTGCTCACCTACGCCGGCGAGTTCCAGAACCGGACCGAGGACGACCTGGCGTTCCTGCGCGAGGACCGCGAGTTCCGCAACGCGCTGCTGGTCGAGCTGGACAACGGCGACTTCGCGGTGACCATCGGCAAGCTGCTGTTCCTGGCGGTGTACCAGCGCCTGCGCTACGAGCGCCTGGCCGCCGGAGAGGACGAGCGGCTGGCCGAGATCGGGGCCAAGGCGCGCAAGGAGTCCCTCTACCACGCCGAGCACGCCGCCCTCTGGACCGTGCGCCTCGGCGACGGCACGGAGGAGTCGCACCGGCGCATGCAGTCCGCGGTCGACGCGCTGTGGCCCTACACGCACGAGCTGTTCGAGGGCGAGGCGGCGAGCCTGCGGGATGCCTGGGTGGCCGAGATCACCGAGGTGCTGCGGAAGGCGACGCTGAGCCGGCCGGCCGACGGCTGGGCGCCCTCGGGCGGGCGGCGTGGAGTACACACGGAGGCTCTGTCCAAACTGCTCGCCGAGATGCAGGTCCTGCACCGCGCACACCCCGGGGCGACCTGGTGAGCGCGCGCTCGACGGTGGCCGCGGTGCTCGACCCGGAGCTGCCCGTCGTCACCATCGAGGAGCTCGGCATCCTGCGTGATGTCGCCGAGCGGGACGGGCGTGTGACGGTCACGATCACGCCGACGTACTCCGGCTGCCCCGCGATGGACGCGATCCGCGCCGACATCACCGCGGCCCTGCACGCCGACGGGTACGGCGACGTGCAGGTCGACACCACGCTGACCGAGCCGTGGACCACGGACTGGATCACGCCCGCGGGCCTCGAGAAGCTGGCCGCGGCCGGGATCGCGCCGCCCAGCTCGACGAGAACGCGCCTGACGCTGACCGTGCGCTGCCCCCGTTGCGGGTCGCCCGAGACCGAGGAGCTGTCCCGCTTCGGCGCCACGGCCTGCAAGGCGCTCTGGCGCTGCCGGGCCTGCCGCGAACCGTTCGAGCGCGTGAAGGCGATCTGAGCCGATGACCGTTTCCGAGATCCGGCGGCCGGTAAAGCGGCGGCCCATGTTCCACCGCCTCGCCGTGCTCGACGTCGAGCGGCTGACCGACGACGCCGTGGCCGTCACCTTCGCGGTGCCGGTCGCGCTGCGGGAGCTGTTCGCGTTCCGGGCCGGCCAGCACCTCACCGTCCGGCGGCACGCCGAGTCGGGGGAGGAGATCCGCCGGTCGTACTCCATCTGCTCCACCCCGTCCCGCCTGCGCGACGAGGGCGAGCTACGGGTCGGCATCAAGCGGGTCGTCGGCGGGGCGTTCTCGACCTACGCGCTGTCCGGGCTCGCCCCCGGCGACGAGGTCGACGTGCTGCCCCCGCTCGGGCACTTCACGACCGCGTTCGACCCGGCCCGGGCCCGGCACTACGCGGCGATCGCGGCCGGCTCCGGCATCACCCCGGTGCTCTCGCTGGCCGCGACGGCCCTGGAGACCGAGCCGGACAGCCGGGTCACCGTGGTCTACGGCAACCGGGCGGCCGGCACGGTGATGTTCGCCGAGGAGCTGGCCGACCTCAAGGACCGGTATCGGGAGCGGCTGCACGTGGTGCACGTGCTGTCCCGGGAAGCGCAGGAGTCGCCGCTGCTGTCCGGCCGGCTCGACGAGGCGCGCATCGGCGCCGTCCTCGACGCGCTCCTGCCGGCCGGGACGGTCGACGAGTGGTTCCTCTGCGGGCCGCACGGCATGGTGCTGGACGCGAAGGTCGCGCTGTCCACGCGGGACGTCGATGATTCGGCGGTACACACTGAGCTCTTTCACGTGGACGACGCGCCCCCGGCGGCCCGCCCCGCCGCGGCCCCCGAGGACACCGCGGAGCGCGCGGAGGTCGGCATCGTGCTCGACGGGCGCGCGACGACGTTCACGATGGCGCACGACGAGCGGGTGCTCGACGCGGCGCTGCGGGCGCGGCCCGAGCTGCCCTACGCGTGCAAGGGCGGCGTCTGCTCGACCTGCCGCGCCAAGGTGATCGAGGGCCGGGTCGAGATGGCGCGCAACTTCGCGCTGGAACCCGACGAGATCGCCGCCGGATATGTCCTGACCTGTCAGGCGATGCCGATCACCGACCGGGTCGTGGTCGACTTCGACGTATGACGGGAGTCACACCCATCCGCGTCGACCGCCGCCCCGAATGAGCGGCATGAGACCGGAACAGGAGCTGCCCACGCAGCGGCTCGTCGCGGTGCCCCCGCCCCAAGTTCGCGGGCCGGACGCGAACGAGCTGCTGGCCCGGGTGGCCCGCGGCGACGAGCGGGCCTTCGCCGAGCTCTACGACCTGGTGTCCGCGCGGGTCTTCGGCCTGATCCGCCGGGTGCTGCGGGACCCGGCCCAGTCCGAGGAGGTCGCCCAGGAGGTGATGGTCGAGGTCTGGCGCAACGCCGCCCGCTACGACCCCGGGCGCGGCTCGGCCACCGCCTGGGTCTTCACCATCGCGCACCGCCGGGCCGTGGACCGTGTGCGCTCCGAGCAGGCCGGGGTCGAGCGGGTCCGGCGGGCCGCCGCGGTCAGCGCCGAGACGCCCTACGACGACGTGGTCGAGGCCGCGACCGCCCGCATCGAGCAGCAGCAGGTGCGCCGGTGCCTCGGCACGCTGACGGAGCTGCAGCGCGAGGCGATCACGCTGGCCTACTACGGCGGGAACAGCTATCGGGAGGTCGCGGATCTCCTGGGTACGGCCCTGCCGACGATCAAGACCCGAATGCGCGACGGACTCATCCGCATGCGCGACTGCCTGGGGGTGACGCTCGCATGACCGCCGTGGACATTCACTCGCTCGTCGGCGCGTACGCCCTCGACGCCGTCGACGATCTCGAGCGGGTCGCGTTCGAGCGGCACCTGCGCAACTGCCCGACCTGCGCGGCCGAGGTCGCCGAGCTGCGTGAGACCGCGGCCCGGCTGGCGGAGCCGGTCGCCGAGGCGCCGCCGCCGCGACTGCGGGACTCGGTGCTGGCGCGGGTCGCGCACACGCCGCAGGAGCGTCCGAAGCAGCCGGCGGGGCGGCGCGCGGAGCCCGGCCGCCGGTGGGCCTGGGTCGCCTCCGTCGCGGCCGCCGTCCTGTTCGCCGGCGGCGTGGGCACCGGCACATGGGCGATCACGCGGCAGCACTTCATCAACCAGACCTCGCAGGTCGACGCGGTGCTGGCGGCGGCCGACGCCCGCGCGGTCACCCAGGATGTCGAGGGCGGGAGGATCACGATGATCATCTCGCCGTCCCACGACGCGGCGGTGGCGCTGTTGTCCGACCTCAAGCCGCCGAAGGGCTCGTACCAGCTGTGGATGATCGACGCCACGGCTCGTCCGGTCGGCCTGACGGAGTCGGGCAGTGGCCGCTTCTACATCCGGGGTCTGGCCCCGACCTTCGGTCTGAGCAAGGAACCGAAGGGCGGGTCCAAGACCCCGACCGAGGTCGTCGGGAAGCTAGATCTGCGCTAGCTCGGCCATGTCGTCCGCGGTGGGCTGCCAGTCCGCCGCGGCGGCGTTCGCCGCGACCTGCTCGGCCCGGGTCGCCCCGGCGATGACGCTGGTCACGGCCGGCTTGGCGGCGAGACCGCCGATCGCGACGGTCAGCGGGTCCAGCCCGCGCTCGGCGCCGAACGCGGCCAACCGCTCGATGCGGTCCCAGGGCGCCTCGGCGAGCACGCGCTCCATGCCTTCGCGGGCCAGGCGGGTGCCCGCCGGCGGGGCGTCGCCGCGCCGGTACTTGCCCGTGAGCAGGCCCATCTCGAGCGGGAAGAACGGCAGCAGGCCGAGTCCGAAGCGCTCCAGGGCCGGCACGAGCTCGGCCTCGACCGAGCGGTCGAGCAGCGAGTACCGGTTCTGGGCGCTCACGAACGGGGTCAGGCGCCCGGTCTCGGCGACCCAGGCCGCGTCGGCGGTCTGCCAGCCGGAGAAGTTCGAGTGCCCGATGTAGCGGACCTTGCCCGAGCGGACCAGGTCGTCCAGCGCGGCCAGGGTCTCCTCGATCGGGGTGGCAGGGTCCGGCTGGTGCAGCTGGTAGAGGTCGATGTAGTCGGTGCCGAGCCGGCGCAGCGAGGCCTCGGCGGCGCGCACGATGTAGCGGCGGCCGCCGCGGGCGCCCCAGTCCGGCCCGTGCAGCCCGCGGGCGTCCATGCCGAACTTGGTGGCCACGACCACCTCGTCGCGGTGCTTGCCGAGGGCCGCGCCGAGCGCCTCCTCGGACGCGCCGGGCATGGCGCCGTAGATGTCGGCGGTGTCGAACAGGGTGATGCCGTGGTCGAGGGCCGCCCCGACGACCTCCGCGCTGCTCGCGGCGTCGATCCGGCCGAACTGGTTGCAGCCGATGCCGACCACGGAGACGGTGAGCCCGGAGCGCCCGAGGCGCCGGTAGCGCATATCAGTCACTCCTATGATCCTAGGCACGCCTGCTCGACCGGCCGGGCGAGCTGGGTACGCTCTGGGTGTGACTGCTCCGGTGATCAGCGAGATTCTGCAGCGTGCCGCCGACGGCGGGCGGATCGGCCCGGACGAGGCGCTCCTGCTCTACACGGAGGCGCCCTTCCACGCGCTGGGCGAGGCCGCAGACACGGTGCGCCGCCGCCGTTACCCGGACAACATCGTCACCTACATCATCGACCGCAACATCAACTACACCAACGTGTGCGTCACGGCCTGCAAGTTCTGCGCCTTCTTCCGGGCGCCGAAGCACGCCGAGGGCTGGACGCACAGCACCGAGGAGATCCTGCGCCGCTGCGCGGAGGCGGTCGAGCTCGGCGCGACGCAGGTGATGTTGCAGGGCGGGCACCACCCCGACTACGGCGTCGAGTACTACGAGGAGCTCTTCTCCGCCGTCCACGAGGCCTTCCCCGGCCTGGTCGTGCACTCGATCGGCCCGTCCGAGGTGCTGCACATGGCGAAGGTCTCGGGCACCACGATCGAGGAGGCGATCCTGCGCATCAAGGCGGCGGGCCTGGCCTCGATCGCCGGCGCCGGCGCGGAGATGCTGCCCGAGCGGCCCCGCAAGGCGATCGCGCCGCTCAAGGAGTCCGGCGCCCGCTGGCTGGAGGTCATGACCGTCGCGCACCGCCTCGGCGTGTCCTCGACCGCGACCATGATGATGGGCACCGGCGAGACCAACGCCGAGCGCATCGAGCACCTGCGGCTGATCCGCGAGGTGCAGGACAAGGCGGTCGCCAACGGCTACTCCGTCGAGGCCGACCTCGCCGGGACGGTGGGCGGGTTCCGCTCCTTCATCCCGTGGACCTACCAGCCGGAGAACAACCACCTCAAGGGGCGCACGCAGGCCACGAGCATGGAATACCTGCGGCTCGTCGCGGTCGCCCGGCTGTTCATGGACAACATCCCGCACCTGCAGTCGTCGTGGCTGACCACCGGCAAGGACGTCGGCCAGTTGTCGCTGCACCTGGGCGTCGACGACCTGGGCTCGATCATGCTGGAGGAGAACGTGATCTCCTCGGCCGGCGCCCGGCACCGCTCGCGGCTGACCGAGCTCGTGCAGATGATCCGCGGGGCCGATCGCATCCCGGCGCAGCGGGACACGCAGTACCGCCACCTGCAGGTCCACTGGACCGAGGCGGACGACCCGACCGACGAGCGGGTCCAGTCGCACTTCTCCTCCATCGCCATCCCCGGCGGCGGCACGGGCCGCAGCCTTCCTCTGACTCCGGTGAACTCATGACGCGCGCCAGCCTGGACAAGGAGCCGCACGAGGTTGCGGCGATGTTCGACGGCGTGGCCCGCCGTTACGACCTGACCAACACGGTCCTCTCGGGCGGCCGCGACCGCATGTGGCGCAAGGAGACCCGGCTGGCGCTGGGGCTCAAGCCGGGCGAGAAGGTGCTCGACCTCGGCGCCGGCACCGGGGTCTCGACGCTGGAGCTGAGCCGCTCAGGCGCCTACGCGGTGGGCGCCGACATCTCGGTCGGCATGCTGCAGGCCGGGCAGGCCAAGCGCCCCGAGGTGCCGCTGCTGGCCGCCGACGCGCTGCACCTGCCGTTCGCCGACCAGACGTTCGACGCGGTCACGATCTCCTTCGCGCTGCGCAACATCGCGGACACCGACGCCGCGCTGGCCGAGATGGCCCGCGTGACCAAGCCGGGCGGGCGCCTGGTGATCTGCGAGTTCTCGACCCCGACGTGGCGGCCGTTCCGGGCCGTCTACCAGGGCTACCTGGTGGGCGCGATCCCGCCGATCGCCAAGCGGGTCTCGTCCAACCCGGACGCCTACGTCTACCTGGCCGAGTCGATCAAGGCGTGGCCGGATCAGGCGGGGCTGTCCGCGAAGATCGCCGACAACGGCTGGCGCAAGGTCGCCTGGCGCAACCTCACCGGCGGCGTGGTGGCGCTCCACCGCGGCTTCCGGATCTGAATTCTTTCACGTTCACGCCGCGCGGTTACTCACAATAACCGTGCGGCTACTTGCTGTCGGCGACAAGCTGGGTCAGTGGATCACGAAACGCGCGTCGGGTGGACCGGTCAAGCGTCCCCCCGACCGGGTGAAAAATTAGGGTCGCCTTACCGACAGCGGCGCACTTCACGGTTCTAGACTGCTCCACGGATGACTTTGTGAAGACTTTCACGAGCCGGGCAGAAGCAGAACGGTTGGAGGTGTGACGGCTGTGACCGACACCGGAAAAGACGCGGATGTCATCGTCGTTGGCGCCGGACCGGGCGGGTCGGCCGCGGCGTTTCATCTCGCCCGGCACGGACTGAAGGTCCTGCTGCTGGAGAAGACCGAGTTCCCGCGCGAGAAGGTGTGTGGCGACGGCCTCACCCCGCGCGCGGTGAAGCAGCTGGTCAAGATGGGCATCGACACCACCGAGGAGAAGGGCTGGCTGCGCAACCGCGGCCTGCGCGTCATCGGTGGCGGCGTGCGCCTGGAGCTGGACTGGCCGGAGCTCGCGAGCTTCCCCGACTACGGGCTGACCCGCACCCGCATGGACTTCGACCACATGCTGGCCACGGCCGCGACCGACGCCGGCGCCGAGCTGCGCAGTGGCACGAACGTGACCGGGCCGATCCTCGACCGGACCGGCCGAGTGGTGGGCGTCACTGCCGTCGGGCCGGACCGGGAGCCGCGGGAGTATCGCGCGCCCCTGGTCATCGCGGCCGACGGCGTCTCCGGGCGGTTCGCGCTCGCGCTGGGCATCACCAAGCGCGACGACCGGCCGATGGGCGTGGCCGTCCGGCAGTATTTCCGCAGCGAGACCCGCCACGACGACGACTACCTGGAGTCCTGGCTGGAGCTGCGCAGCCGCGAGTCCGGCGACAAGCTCCTGCCGGGCTACGGCTGGATCTTCGGCCTCGGTGACGGCCGGGTCAACGTCGGCCTGGGCGTGCTCAACAGCAGCGTCGCCTACGGCAAGACCAACTACAAGACGCTGCTCGCCGACTGGCTGGACAACACGCCGGCCGACTGGGGCCTGTCCGACCCGGCGAATGCCGACGGCAAGGCCCAGGGGGCGGCGCTGCCGATGGGCTTCAACCGGGTGCCGCACTACTCCCGGGGCGTGCTCCTCGTCGGCGACACCGGCGGCATGGTCAACCCCTTCAACGGCGAAGGGATCGCCTACGCCATGGAGTCCGGCGAGCTGGCGGCGGAGATCGCCGTCCAGGCGCTGGCCCGGCCGCAGGGCACCGCGCGCGAGCGGGTGCTCGCCAACTACCCGACCGAGCTCAAGGCCCGCTACGGCGGGTATTACCGGCTCGGGAACGTGTTCGTGAAGCTCATCGGCAATCCACAGGTCATGCGGATCGCCACCAAGCACGGCATGCCCCACCCGACCCTCATGCGGTTCGTGCTCAAGCTCCTCGCCAACCTCACGGACCCGCGAGGCGGAGACGCCATGGACCGCGTGATCAACGCGATGACCCGGCTCGCGCCGGCTGCCTGAACCCCAAAGGCACTGGCCAAAGCCGCATTTGGGGTGCCCCGGACGAAGCCGTCCAGGGCTCACCGAATAGTGTTAAACCGCATACAGCTTGAGTGGTCCCCCGGGGCTGAATGCCCCTCGGGCTCGCCGAAAGGACGGAGCAGCACGATGTCGCTCGCGCCGTACGTACCGATTCTTGGGCTCTTCGCCCTCGCCGCCGCATTCGCCTTGTTCTCGGTGGCGGCCGCCCCGTTCGTCGGCCCCCGCCGGTACAACCGCGCGAAGCTCGACGCCTACGAGTGCGGCATCGAGCCGACTCCGCAGCCCGTGGGCGGTGGCCGCTTCCCGGTCAAGTTCTATCTGACCGCGATGCTGTTCATCGTCTTCGACATCGAGATCATCTTCCTCTACCCGTGGGCCGTGAACTTCAACGCGCTCGGCCTCTTCGGGTTCGTGGAGATGGTGCTGTTCATCGTCACCGTGTTCGTCGCGTTCGCCTATGTCTGGCGTCGCGGCGGGCTGGATTGGGACTGAGCCATGGGCATCGAGGAAAAGGTTCCGACCGGCGTCCTGCTGACGACGGTCGAGAAGCTGGTCAACTGGTCTCGCAAGGCGAGCTTCTGGCCGGCCACGTTCGGCCTGGCCTGCTGCGCCATCGAGATGATGGCGACCGGCGCCGCCCGCTACGACCTGGCGCGCTTCGGTATGGAGGTCTTCCGGGCCAGCCCCCGCCAGGCCGACCTGATGATCGTGGCCGGCCGGGTGAGCCAGAAGATGGCCCCGGTCCTGCGCCAGATCTACGACCAGATGCCGGAGCCCCGCTGGGTGCTCTCGATGGGCGTCTGCGCCTCCAGCGGCGGCATGTTCAACAACTACGCGATCGTCCAGGGCGTCGATCACGTCGTGCCCGTGGACATGTACCTGCCGGGCTGCCCGCCGCGGCCGGAGATGCTCATCGACGCCATCCTGCGCCTGCACGAGAAGGTCATGGCCGAGCCGCTGGGTGACCGGCGCCGCCGCATGATCGAGGCCCGGGTCGAGCGCGACGGCGCGCCGGTGGTGGCGCCGGGCGCGATGCCGTCGAGCTACCGCTACGACAAGGTCAAGCGCGCCGAGTGGACCAAGGCCGTGGCCGCGGGCAACGAGGAGCAGCTGCGCATCCAGAAGTGGATGGAAGAGCGGGCGAGCCTGGCGAACCCCGGGAACAAGGGGGCATGAAGTGACTGATGTAGAGCCGGTCGGCGCCCAGCTCGGGTCCGCCGCCCAGACCCCGCCCGCGGGCGGCGCCGGGCGCGGCATGTTCGGCGTGCAGGGCACCGGCGACACCTCCGGCTTCGGCGGTCTGCGCCGCCGTCGCACGGGCGACCTCGACTCGCCGCGGCCCTTCGGCGGCGAGCACGACGAGGTCGTGGACGCCCTCGAGGAGGCCTACCCGGGCTTCCACGACGCGATCGAGCGGATCGTCGTCGACCGCGGCGAGCTGACGCTGCACATCGTGCCGGAGCGCATCGCCGAGGTCTGCCAGGCGATGCGGGACGACCACGCGCTGCGCTACGAGCTGTGCTCCTCGGTCTCCGGCGTGGACTACCTGGGCAGCGACGGCCGCCGGCTGCACGCGGTCTACCACCTCACGTCGATGACGTTCCGCCGCCGGATCCGCCTCGAGGCCGCCGTGACCGCCGAGGACCCGCACCTGCCGAGCGTCACCCAGGTCTACCCGACCGCCGACTGGCAGGAGCGGGAGACCTACGACATGTTCGGCATCATCTTCGACGGCCACCCGAACCTGACCCGGATCCTCATGCCGGACGACTGGGAGGGCTTCCCGCAGCGGAAGGACTACCCGCTCGGCGGCGTGCCGGTCGAGTACAAGGGTGCGGAGATCCCGCCGCCGGACCAGCGGAGGAGTTACCAGTGACCACCGACTACGCGGCCGCTCGCGAGACCACCGAGGGCAAGGTCTTCACCGTCACGGGCGGGGACTGGGACACGGTCGTCAACGAGGCCGGCTCCGAAGAGCGCATCGTCGTCAACATGGGCCCGCAGCACCCGTCCACCCACGGAGTGCTCCGCCTGGTCCTCGAGCTCGAGGGTGAGACGGTCACCGAGGCGCGGACCGTCATCGGCTACCTCCACACGGGCATCGAGAAGAACCTGGAGTTCCGCAACTGGACCCAGGGCACGACGTTCGTGACCCGCATGGACTACCTGGCGCCGATCTTCAACGAGACCGGCTACTGCATGGCGGTCGAGAAGCTCCTCGGCATCGAGGACCAGATCACCCAGCGCGCCAAGACGATCCGCGTGCTGATGATGGAGCTCAACCGGATCTCCTCGCACCTGGTCTGGCTCGCCACAACCGGCATGGAGCTCGGCGCCCTGTCGATGATGATCTACGGCTTCCGCGAGCGTGAGTACATCCTCGACATCTTCGAGCTGGTCTCCGGCCTGCGGATGAACATGGCCTACGTGCGCCCGGGCGGACTCGCCCAGGACCTCAACGACGAGGCCATCGTCAAGATCCGCGAGCTGCTCGGCTGGATGCCGGACCGCATCGACATGTACGAGGACCTGCTCTCCGGCAACACGATCTGGCGCGAGCGGACCCAGGGTGTCGCCGTGCTCGACGTCACCGGCTGCCTGGCCCTGGGCATCACCGGGCCGGTGCTGCGCTCGGCCGGCCTCGGCTGGGACATCCGCAAGCAGCAGCCCTACTGCGGCTACGAGACCTACGACTTCGAGGTCCCGACCGAGAACACCGCCGACGCGTGGGGCCGGTACAAGGTGCGGCTCAACGAGATGCGCGAGTCGCTGAAGATCGTTCAGCAGGCGATGGACCGGCTCGAGCCGGGCCCGATCATGATCGCCGACAAGAAGATCTCGTGGCCGGCTCAGCTCGCGATCGGCGGCGACGGCCTCGGCAACTCGCTCGAGCACGTCGCGAAGATCATGGGCCAGTCGATGGAGGCCCTGATCCACCACTTCAAGCTGGTGACCGAGGGCTTCCGGGTGCCGCCCGGCCAGGTCTACGTGCCGATCGAGGCGCCCCGCGGCGAGCTCGGCGTGCACGCGATCTCCGATGGTGGCACGCGCCCGTTCCGGGTGCACTACCGCGAGCCCAGCTTCGTCAACCTGCAGGCGATCCCGGCGATGGCGGAGGGCGGCCTGCTCGCCGACGTCATCGTGGGTGGCGCCTCGCTCGACCCCGTCATGGGTGGGTGTGATCGTTAATGGTGTTCAGTGAGCTCACGCGCGAACGCGCGCGTCAGATCATCGCGCGCTACCCCGAGGGCCGCTCGCGCTCGGCGCTGCTGCCCCTGCTGCACCTGGTGCAGTCGGAGGAGGGGTACGTCTCGCCGGACGGCATCGCCTTCTGTGCCGAGACCCTCGGGATCACCAAGGCCCAGGTCGGCGCGGTCGCGACGTTCTACACCATGTACAAGCGCAAGCCGACCGGCGACTGGCTGGTGAGCGTCTGCACCAACACGATGTGCGGCGTGCTCGGCGGCGACAAGGCGTACGAGGCCCTGAGCGACTACCTGGGCGTCGGGCACGACGAGACCACGGCCGACGGCAAGATCACCCTCGAGCACGCCGAGTGCCTCGCGGCCTGCGACTACGCGCCGGTCATGACGGTCAACTACGAGTTCTTCGACCAGGTGAGCGACGACACCGCGCTGAAGCTGGTCAAGCAGCTGCAGGACGGAGAGCGCCCGCAGCCCTCGCGCGGCACCCGGCTCTGCACGCTCAAGGAGATGGCCGTGCAGCTGGCGGGCTTCGCCGACGACCGCGGCGACGAGGTCATGGCCGACGGCCCCGCCGGCGAGCCGACCCTCGCGGGCAACCGGCTCGCCGAGCGCTTCGGGATCTCGGTGCCGGGCTTCGACCCGGAGACGCCCATCGCCAAGAAGGACGAGGCGAAGTCATGACGGTTGACTACCAGCCCTCGCAGGAGGCGCTGTCGAAGCTCACGCCGGTGCTCACCAAGCGCTGGCTCTCGCCGGACGCGTGGAAGATCGACGTGTACGAGCGGCTCGACGGCTACACCGGCCTGCGCAAGGCGCTCAAGGCCCACCCGGACGACCTGATCCAGCTGATCAAGGACTCCGGGCTGCGCGGCCGCGGCGGCGCCGGCTTCCCGACCGGCATGAAGTGGGGCTTCATCCCGCAGAACGACGGCAAGCCGCACTACCTCGTCGTCAACGCCGACGAGGGCGAGCCGGGCACCTGCAAGGACCTGCCGCTGATGATGGCCGACCCGCACGCGCTGGTCGAGGGCGTCATCATCGCCTCCTACGCGATCCGCGCGAACTTCGCCGCGATCTACATCCGCGGCGAGGCGGTGCACGCGGCCCGGCGGCTGCGCTCGGCGGTCGAGCAGGCCTACGCCAAGGGCTACCTCGGCAACAACATCCTGGGCAGCGGCTTCTCGCTCGACCTGGTGGTGCACAGCGGCGCGGGCGCCTACATCTGCGGCGAGGAGACGGCGCTGCTGGACTCGCTGGAGGGCTACCGCGGCCAGCCCCGGCTCCGCCCGCCCTTCCCGGCGACGCACGGCCTCTACGCCTCCCCGACCGTCGTGAACAACGTTGAGACGATCGCCAGCGTGCCGTACATCGTGCTCGGCGGCTCGGCGTGGTTCCGCAGCATGGGCTCCGAGAAGTCCCCCGGCCCGAAGATCTACTCGATCTCCGGGCGGGTCAAGCACCCCGGCCAGTTCGAGTGCGGCCTCGGCGTCACGCTGCGGCAGCTCATCGACCTGGCCGGCGGCATGCAGGACGGCCACCAGCTCAAGTTCTGGACGCCGGGCGGCTCCTCCACGCCGATGCTGACCGACGAGCACCTCGACACCCCGATGGACTTCGAGGGCATGATGAGCGTCGGGACCATGCTCGGCACCACCGCCGTGCAGGTCTTCTCCGACCAGGACGACATCGTCTACGCGACGTACCGCTGGATCGCCTTCTACCACCACGAGTCCTGCGGCAAGTGCACGCCGTGCCGCGAGGGCAACTACTGGATGGTCCGCATCCTGCACCGCATCCTGGCCGGCCAGGGCACTCACCAGGACCTCGACACCCTCCTGGACGCCTGCGACAACCTGCTGGGCCGCTCGTTCTGCGCGCTCGGCGACGGCGCGACCAGCCCGGTGACGTCCTCGATCAAGTACTTCAAGCAGGACTACCTGGACTACATCGAGGGTCGCAAGGCGCCGATGTTCCACGGCGAGCTGGTAGGAGCTCACTGATGACGGACGTAGTGCCGGCGGTCGAAACCGTCAAGCTCACCATCGACGGCATCGAGGTCGAGGCGCCGAAGGGCGCGCTCGTCATCCGGGCCGCCGAGCAGGTGGGCATCTCGATCCCGCGCTTCTGTGACCACCCGCTGCTCGCCCCGGCCGGCGCCTGCCGCCAGTGCCTGGTCGACATCGAGGGCCAGCGCAAGCCGGTCGCCTCGTGCACCCAGCCGGTGGCCGAGGGCATGGTGGTCAAGACCCAGATGACCTCCGAAGTGGCCAAGAAGGCCCAGGAGGGAATCATGGAGTTCCTCCTGATCAACCACCCGCTCGACTGCCCGGTCTGCGACAAGGGCGGCGAGTGCCCGCTGCAGAACCAGGCGATGAGCAACGGCCAGTCCGAGTCCCGGTTCGTCGAGCACAAGCGGGAGTACCCCAAGCCGCTGCCGATCAGCACCCAGGTGCTGCTCGACCGTGAGCGGTGCGTGCTCTGCCAGCGCTGCACCCGGTTCTCCGACGAGATCGCCGGCGACAAGTTCATCGACCTGATGGAGCGCTCGAGCAACGAGCAGATCGGCGTGTTCCGGGGCAACCCGGAGTCGCCCGAGGACGACGCTCCCTTCAACAGCTACTTCTCCGGCAACACGATCCAGATCTGCCCGGTCGGGGCGCTCACCAGCTCGCAGTACCGATTCCGCGCCCGGCCCTTCGACCTGGTGTCGACGCCCAACACGTGCGAGCACTGCGCCGCGGGCTGCGACCAGCGGGCGGACCACCGCCGCGGCAAGGTCATGCGGCGCCTGGCCGGCGACGACCCGGCGGTGAACGAGGAGTGGAACTGTGACAAGGGGCGCTTCGCGTTCCAGTACGTCACCGCCACCGACCGCCTGACCACGCCGCTCGTGCGCGACCGCAAGACCGGCGAGCTGCGCACCGCCAGCTGGCCCGAGGCGCTCAGCGTCGCCGCGGCCGGCCTGGCCGCCGCGAAGGAGCAGGGCGGCGTCGGCGTGCTGGCCGGCGGACGGCTCACGGTCGAGGACGCCTACGCGTACGCCAAGTTCGCCCGCGTCGCCCTCGGCACCAACGACGTCGACTTCCGCGCCCGGCCGCTGTCGACGGAGGAGACCGAGTTCCTCGGCTCCAACGTCGTCGGGCGGGCCGAGGTCACCTACGCCGACATCGAGCGGGCCCCCGCGGTCGTCTTCGTCGGGCTGGAGCCCGAGGAAGAGTGCCCGATCATCTTCCTGCGGGCGCGCAAGGCGTACCTCAAGCGGGCCCTGCCCAGCTACGCGGTCGCCCCGTTCGTGAGCCGCGGCTACACCAAGCTCGGCGCGACGGTCCTGCTCACCACCCCGGGCGCCGAGGCGGAGGTGCTCGCCGAGTCCGAGCAGCTGCGCACCGCGCTGTCGGAGGAGGGCGCGCTCCTGTTCGTCGGCGAGCGCCTGGCGAGCGTGCCCGGCGGGCTCTCCGCCGCCGCGCGCCTGGCCGAGTCCACCGGCGCTCGCCTCGCCTGGGTCCCCCGCCGCGCGGGTGACCGGGGCGCGGTCGAGGCCGGCGTGCTGCCGACCCTGCTGCCCGGCGGTCGCCAGGTCTTCGACCCGGCCGCCCGCGCCGAGGTGGCCACCGCGTGGGGGCTGGACGCGGGCGTGCTGCCCAGCGCCTCCGGCCGCGACACCGACGCCATCGTCGCCGCCGCCCGCGAGGGCCGGCTCGGCGCGCTGGTGGTCGGCGCCGTGGATCCCGCGGACCTGGCCGACCCGGCCGCGGCCGAGGAGGCCCTCGACAAGGTCGGCTTCCTGGTCAGCCTGGAGCTGCGGATGAGCGCCGTCGCCAAGCGCGCCGACGTCGTCCTGCCGATCGCCCCGGCGGTCGAGAAGTCCGGCTCCTACGTCAACTGGGAGGGCCGGGTCCGCCCGTTCGGCACCGTGCTCAAGACGCAGGCCATGACCGACGCGCGCGTGCTGGACACGCTGGGCCGCGAGCTCGGCGTGCAGCTCGGCGTCGGCGACGTAGCCTTGATTCGGGCCCAGCTGGCCGCCCTGGCGCAGCTGCCGCTGCCGGGCACGGTCGCGGTCGGCACCGTGGGCGCGGGCAACCCGAGCCTGGTCCGCGGCACCGCGCCGGACGTCGCCCCGGGCGCGCCCGCGCGGCCCGCGAGCGGCCAGGCGATCCTCGCCTCCTGGCACCACCTGATCGACGGCGGCTCGTTGCAGGACGGGGACGGCCACCTGGCCGGGACCGCTCGCCCCGCCGTGGTCCGGATCTCCAAGAGCACCGCGGCCGACCTCGGCGTGGTGGACGGGGACGCGGTGACCGTCGGCACCGAGCGGGGTGCGATCACCCTGCCGGCGCTCGTCACCGACATGGTCGACGGGGTCGTGTGGATCCCGACGAACTCACCGGGCTCGACCCTGCGCCGGACGCTCGGCGTCACGGAGGGCGCGCTGGTCGAGATCAGCACTGGGGGTAGCGCACGATGACATCCGCTGCAGGCAACCTCGACGAGTTCGGCAAAGACGTCTGGTGGCTGGTGCTCGCGAAGGTCGTCATCATCTTCGCGTTCCTGGTCGTCATGACGCTCTTCGCCATCTGGTACGAGCGCCGCGTCGTCGCCCGCATGCAGGTGCGGCCGGGCCCGAACCGCAACGGCCCGTTCGGTCTGCTGCAGTCGCTGGCCGACGGGCTCAAGCTCGCGTTCAAGGAAGACATCATGCCGCGCCTCGCGGACAAGGTCGTCTTCTTCTTCGCACCGGTCATCTCGACGATCACCGCGTTCACCGCGTTCTCGGTGATCCCGTTCGGCCCGGTGGTCTCGGTCTTCGGCAACCACACGCCGCTGCAGCTCACCGACATCCCGGTGGCCGTCCTGCTGGTGCTCGCCTGCTCCTCGATGGGCATCTACGGCATCGTGCTCGGCGGCTGGGCCTCCGGCTCGACGTACCCGCTGCTCGGCGGCCTGCGATCGAGCGCCCAGATGATCTCCTACGAGGTCGCGATGGGCCTGTCGATCGTCTCGGTCTTCCTGGTCTCGGGCACGATGTCCACCTCGCAGATCGTCGCGGCGCAGGCCGGCAACGGCACCGCCGAGGTCTTCGGCATGACCTGGCACCTGCCGGCCTGGTACGGCGTCCTGCTCATCCCGAGCTTCCTGATCTACTTCACCTCCGCGGTCGGTGAGACCAACCGGGCGCCGTTCGACCTCCCCGAGGCCGAGTCCGAGCTGGTGGGCGGCTTCCACACCGAGTACTCGTCGCTGAAGTTCGCGCTGTTCTTCCTCGCCGAGTACGTCAACATGGTCACCGTCTCCGGCCTGTGCACGACGCTCTTCCTCGGCGGCTGGCGCGCCCCGTGGCCGCTGTCCCTGTGGGACGGCGCGAACCACGGGTGGTGGCCGGTGCTCTGGTTCACGATCAAGGTGCTGCTGCTGCTGTTCGTGTTCGTCTGGCTCCGCGGCACCCTGCCCCGGCTGCGCTACGACCAGTTCATGCGCTTCGGCTGGAAGGTGCTCATCCCGGCCAACCTGGTCTGGATCCTGGCGCTGTCCGGCATCCGGGTGCTGCAGAACGGCGGCATCAGCACGGGCGCCCGCACCGGCGTGATCATCGGCATCGTCGTCCTGGTGGTGCTGGTCCTGGCGCTCGTCGCGCTGCAGCGCTCCCGCCGGAGCGTCGTCGAGTTGCCGAAGGTCCACCCGGGCGGCCGCGTCGGCGGAGCGAACGGCTTCCCGCTGCCGCCGATGAACCTCGAGGTGCCGCCCAGCCCGCGGGCCAAGCGCGTGATCGTCGAGCGGGAAACCGTCCCGACCGGCAAGGAGAACTGACGTGTCTATTGGTGGAACCCTGAAGGGGTTCGGGGTCACCTTCTCGCACATGTTCAAGAAGGTGGTCACCGAGGAGTACCCCGAGCAGCGCAAGCCGCCGGCTCCGCGGTACCACGGCCGGCACATTCTCAACCGCTGGCCGGACGGGCTCGAGAAGTGCATCGGCTGCGAGCTGTGCGCGTGGGCCTGCCCGGCGGACGCGATCTACGTCGAGGGCGCGGACAACACCGAGGACGAGCGCTTCTCGCCCGGTGAGCGCTACGCCCAGACGTACCAGATCAACTACGCCCGCTGCATCTTCTGCGGGCTGTGCATCGAGGCCTGCCCGACCCGCTCGCTGACCATGAGCAACGAGTACGAGCTGGCCCGCGACAACCGCCGCGACCTGATCTTCACCAAGGAGCAGCTGCTCGCGCCGCTGCTGCCGGGGATGGAGCGCCCGCCGCACGACATGCGCCTGGGCGACTCCGAGAAGGACTACTACGTCGGGGCGCTGGAGAACCCGGGCACCTCCGCGGGTGCCGAGCGGTACAAGGGGGTCCACTCGTGACCAGTACCCTGGCGCTGCAGACGCTTGCGTCCGCGGGCGAGGTGAAGGGCGGCGAGGCCGTCACCTTCTGGATCCTCGGGCCGCTCGCCGTGCTCGGCGCGATCGGCATGGTCTGGGCGCGAAACGCGGTGCACTCCGCGCTGTCGCTCGTCATCACGATGCTCAGCCTGGGCGTGTTCTACATCCTGCAGGCCGGCCCGTTCATCGGCATGGTGCAGATCATCGTCTACACCGGCGCGATCATGATGCTGTTCCTGTTCGTGCTCATGCTGGTCGGCCGCGACTCCTCGGACTCGCTGATCGAGACCCTGCGCGGGCAGCGGATGGCGGCCATCATCCTGGGCGTCGGCCTCGCGCTGCTGCTGGGCATCGGGCTCTACCGGGCGCTCGGCGGCATCGAGCCGAAGGGCCTGGTCGAGGCGAACGCGCCCGGCAACGTGGTGGGCATCTCCCGCCTGCTCTTCACCAAGTACGTCTGGGTCTTCGAAGTCACGTCCGCGCTGCTCATCACCGCCGCGGTGGGCGCGATGATCCTGGCGCACATCGAGAAGCGCAAGGAAGAGAAGATCAGCCAGCCGGAGCGCATGGTGGCGCGCTTCCGCCCGGGCAACTACCCGGCGCCGAAGCCCGGCCCCGGCGTGTTCGCCGGCTCCGACTCGGTGGCGACCCCGGCGCGGCTGCCCGACGGCACGCCGTCCGACCGCAGCATCTCCAAGATCCTCCCGACCCGGGAGTTGACGTCCGCCGACGTCGCACCAAAGGGGACCGAGAAGTGACTCCGACGTACTACATCGTCCTCGCGGCGATCCTGTTCACGATCGGCGCGATGGGCGTGCTCGTCCGCCGGAACGCGATCGTGCTGTTCATGTGCATCGAGTTGATGCTGAACGCGGCCAACCTCGCGCTGGTCACGTTCAGCCGGATCAACGGCACGCTCGACGGGCAGATCATGGCGTTCTTCGTCATGGTCGTGGCGGCGGCCGAGGTCGTCGTCGGCCTGGCGATCATCATGTCGATCTTCCGGACTCGGCGCTCGGCCAGCGTCGACGACGCGAACCTGCTGAAGTACTAAGGAGCGGGTGGTGGAACATATCGCCTACTCGGCGGCGACCGGGTGGCTGGGCTCGTTCTGGCTGCTTCCGGTGATCCCGCTGGCCAGCGCGGCGATCCTGCTGCTGCTCGGCAAGCGGGCCGACCGCTGGGGTCACTGGCTCGGCGTCCTGAGCGTCGCCGTGTCGTTCGTGCTCGGCCTGACCTACTTCTTCACCCTTCGCGGGCTGGAGAACCGCTCCGGCGTCGAGATCACGCTCTGGGACTACATCCACGTCGGGAACTTCCACGTGGACATGGGGCTGCTCTTCGACCCGCTGTCGGCGATGTTCGTCCTGCTCATCACCGGCGTCGGCTCCCTGATCCACCTGTACGCGGTGGGCTACATGGAGCACGACCCGGGCCGGCGGAAGTTCTTCGGGTACTTCAACCTGTTCATCGCGGCGATGCTGTTGCTGGTCCTCGGCAACAACTACGTGATGCTCTACTTCGGCTGGGAGGGCGTCGGCCTCGCCTCCTACCTGCTGATCTCCTTCTGGTACCTGCGCCCGAGCGCGGCGACCGCCGGTAAGAAGGCATTCCTGATGAACCGCGTCGGTGACGCGGGCTTCGCGATCGCCATCTTCATCATGTTCGCCTACCTCGGCACGGTGAACTACGACGAGGTCTTCAACAGCGTCGGCGGCCTGGGCCAGGGCACGGTGCTGATGATGGCGCTGCTGCTCCTGCTCGGCGCGGCCGGCAAGTCCGGTCAGTTCCCGCTGCAGGCCTGGCTGCCCGACGCGATGGAGGGCCCGACCCCGGTCTCGGCCCTGATCCACGCGGCCACGATGGTGACCGCGGGCGTGTACCTCGTCGCCCGCTCCCACCCGATCTTCAACGCCTCGCCCGACGCGCAGACCGTGGTGGTCGCGGTCGGTGCGCTGACGCTGCTGATCGGCTGCATCATCGGCTGCGCCAAGGACGACATCAAGCGGGTGCTGGCCTGGTCGACGGTGAGCCAGATCGGGTACATGTTCCTGGGCGTCGGGCTCGGCGGCGGCGCCTACGCGCTCGCCCTGATCCACCTGCTCGCGCACGGCTTCTTCAAGGCCGGCATGTTCCTCGGGGCCGGCTCGGTCATGCACGGCATGCACGACCAGACCGACATCCGCCGCTTCGGCGGGCTCTGGAAGTACATGAAGATCACCTGGGTCACGTTCGGCCTGGGCTGGCTGGCGATCATCGGCATGTTCCCGTTCTCGGGCTTCTTCTCGAAGGAACCGATCATCGCGGCTGCCTTCGAGCGCGAGGGCTGGACGGCCTGGCTCTTCGGCGGCGCGGCGATGCTGGGCGCGGCCCTGACCGCCTTCTACATGACCCGGCTGTTCTGGCTGACCTTCCATGGCCCGAAGCGCTGGACCGACGACATCAAGCACCCGCACGAGTCGCCGGCCGTCATGACGATCCCGCTGATCGTCCTGGCGATCGGCTCGGTGGCCGCCGGTGGCCTGCTCGCCACCTCGGTGCCGGACTGGCTGACGCCGACCTTCGGTGCCGAGCACGTCGAGCACGAGCCGGTGCTGGCCCACTGGCTGATCACCACGCTGTCGCTGGTGCTGACGGTCCTCGCCGCGTTCCTGGCCATCGTGCTGTTCAACAAGGGCACCGCGGAGGAAGAGCAGCCGGCCGGTGCGCTGGTCACGGCCGCCCGCCAGAACCTGTACACGGACGCGTTCAACGAGATCGTGTTCGAGGCGCCCGGTCGCTACCTGACCCGCGCCCTGGTCTACCTCGACAACCGCGGCATCGACGGGCTGGTCAACGGCCTCGCGGCGGGCGTCGGCGGCGGATCGGGCCGAATGCGCCGGGCCCAGACCGGGTTCGTGCGCTCCTACGCCCTTTCCATTCTCGGAGGTGCGGTGCTCGTGGTGGCCGCCACGCTCGCGGTGAGGTTCGGATGAGCCACTTTCCATACCTGACCGTCCTCACGGCCGCGCCGCTCGTCGGCGCGGCGGGGGTCGCGCTGCTGCCCAAGGACAAGCCCGAGCTCGCCAAGCGCGTCGCGCTGGGCTGGTCGGTCGTGATCCTGGCGCTCGGCGTGGGCCTGTGGACGCAGTTCAAGCCGGACGGCGACCGCTTCCAGCTCAAGGACTCCTGGACCTGGATCCCGCAGTGGGGGGCCAAGTTCACCTTCGCCGTCGACGGCATCGCGCTGGTCATGATCGCGCTGGTCGCCCTGCTGGTGCCGCTGGTCATCCTGGCCTCCTGGCACGACGCGGAGAACAGCAAGCGGTCGGTTCCGGCGTACTTCGCCCTGCTCCTCGCCCTCGAATGCACGATGATCGGCGTCTTCGCCGCCCAGGACGTGTTCCTGTTCTACGTGTTCTTCGAGGTCATGCTGGTGCCGATGTACTTCCTGATCGGCTCCTACGGCGGGAAGAACAAGCAGTACGCCGCGGTGAAGTTCTTCCTCTACTCACTGCTCGGCGGCCTGTTCATGCTGGCCGCGCTCGTCGGGCTGTGGGTGCTGGGCGGCCAGACGTTCGACTGGCAGACGCTGGTCAACGCCGACTTCTCCACCAACACCGAGCGCTGGCTGTTCCTCGGGTTCTTCGTCGCCTTCGCGATCAAGGCGCCCTTCTTCCCGTTCCACACCTGGCTGCCCGACGCCGGTGGCGCCGCGCCCGCCGGTGCGGCCGCGTTGCTGGTCGGCGTGCTGGACAAGGTCGGGACGTTCGGCATCCTGCGGTACTGCCTCCCGCTCTTCCCGAACGCGTCGAAGCACTTCGCGTGGCTCGGGCTCACGCTCGCGCTGGTCGGCATCATCTACGGCGCGCTCGTGGCGATCGGGCAGAAGGACCTCAAGCGCCTGGTCTCCTACACGTCCATCGCGCACTTCGGCTTCATCGGCATCGGCATCTTCGCCTTCACCAGCCAGGCTGGCACGGGCGCGGTGCTGTACATGGTCAACCACGGCCTCGCGACCGGCCTGCTGTTCCTGGTCGTCGGCATGCTGGTGGCCCGCCGGGGCAGCGCGCTGGTGACCGACTTCGGTGGCGCCGGCAAGCTCATGCCGGTGCTGGCGGGCGTGTTCTTCATCGCGGGTCTCGCCTCGCTGGCGCTGCCCGGCACCTCGCCCTTCGTCTCTGAGTTCCTGGTGCTCATCGGCACGTTCACGGTGAACAAGACGGTCGCGATCATCGCCACCGCCGGCATCATCCTGGCGGCCGGATACGTGCTCTGGATGATCCAGCGCACCACGCAGGGCACCCCGAACCCGCAGCTGGCCGAGATCAAGGCCATGGGGCGCGACCTGTCAGTGCGCGAGGCGGTCGTGGTCGCCCCGCTGATTGCCCTGATCCTGCTCTTCGGCTTCTACCCGAAGCCGCTCACCGACGTGATCAACCCGGCGGTGAAGGCGACGATGCAGGACGTCGGCAAGCAAGACCCGAAACCCACCGTGGGTACCGTGGAGGCCGGCAAGTGAACGACAAACTCCAACTGCCGCACCTGGACTACGCGGCGCTGGCCCCGATGCTGATCCTCTTCGGTGTCGCCTGCGTCGGGGTCCTCGTCGAGGGCTTCGTGCCCAAGCGGGTGCGGCACACCGTCCAGCTCCCCCTGGCGCTGGCCGGCCTCGTGGCCGCGCTGGTCATGGTGATCCGCCAGGGCGACAAGCCGGTCATCACCGCCGCGTCCGCGGTCGCCGTGGACAAGCCGGGCCTGTTCCTCTCCGGCGCGATCATCGTGCTCGGCATCGTCGCGCTGCTGCTGATCGGCGAGCGGACGCTGGAGCCGGGCGGCGCGTTCGTCGCCCAGGCCGCGGTCACGGCCAACACGGACCGGGACCGCGAGCAGGCCCAGCGCACGGGCGGGGCGACCGAGGTCTTCCCGCTGGCCATGTTCGCTCTGGGCGGCATGCTGCTGTTCACCACGGCGAACGACCTGCTGACCATGTTCGTCGCGCTCGAGGTCTTCTCGCTGCCGCTGTACCTGCTCTGCGCGCTGGCTCGCCGCCGGCGACTGCTGTCGCAGGAGGCCGCGATGAAGTACTTCCTGCTCGGCTCGTTCGCGTCGGCGTTCTTCCTGTTCGGCATCGCGCTGGTCTACGGCTACGCGGGCCAGGTCGACTTCAAGGCGATCGACGCGGCCATCCAGTCCGGGGGCAGGGACGACATCCTGCTGTACGTCGGGCTGGCCATGCTCGCCATCGGCCTGCTGTTCAAGGCGGCCGCGGTGCCCTTCCACGTGTGGACGCCGGACGTGTACCAGGGCGCCCCGACGCCGATCACCGCGCTCATGGCGGCCTGCACGAAGGTCGCCGCGTTCGGTGGCCTGCTGCGCCTGGTCTACGTGGGCTTCCACCGCACCGAGTGGACGATCCAGCCGGTGCTGGGCACCATCGCGGTGCTGACGATGATCATCGGCGCGATCCTGGCGGTCACCCAGACCGACATCAAGCGCCTGCTGGCCTACTCGTCGATCGCCAACGCCGGGTACCTGCTCATCGGCGTGATCTCGCTGAACGAGAAGGGCCTGTCCAGCTCGCTGTTCTACCTCGTGGCGTACGGCTTCACCGTGCTCGCCGCGTTCGGGGTCGTCACCCTGGTGCGCGACGCCGACGGCGAGGCCACGCACCTGTCGCGCTGGGCCGGGCTGGGGCGGCGCTCGCCGCTGTACGCCTCGCTCTTCACGTTCATCCTGCTGGCCTTCGCCGGTCTGCCCCTGACCAGCGGTTTCACCGCTAAGGTGGGCGTGTTCGCGGCTGCGATCGACGGGAACCAGACCTGGCTGGTGATCGCCGGCGTGGTGAGCTCCGCCATCCTCGCCTTCCCTTACCTGCGTGTGGTCGTCATGATGTGGCTGTCCGAGCCGGGCGAGGCCACGCCGGCCGTGTCCATCCCGGGCGCCATGACGGCGGCCGCGCTGGTCATCGGGACGGTCGCGACGCTGGTCCTGGGCATCGCGCCGGGGGCGCTGCTCGAGGTCACGCAGAACGCGGGCAAGTTCCTCAGCTAGCCTGTCAGCAACACCGACGGTGACGTCCCCCGTGGCCTGCCACGTGGGGACGTCCCTGTATCGGGAGTCGGGAGTTCGTATGGCATCGTTGGAGCTGTGGTGAGTACGGGAACCGTGCAGTCGGTCGCGTCGGTGGGCTTGACCCTGGCCGATCCGGAGCTGGAGCGCAACGTGGCGGCGATCCTGCGGGACGTCGAGGCGGTGCTGATCGACTCCGTGCACAGCGCCAACCCGATGGTCACCGAGGCGGCCCGCCACCTCGTCGACGCGGGTGGCAAGCGGGTGCGCCCGCTGCTGGTCGGCCTGGCGGCGCAGTTCGGCGACGCGACGTCCCGCGAGGTCGTCATCGCCGGCGCGGTCGTCGAGCTGACCCACCTGGCGACGCTCTACCACGACGACGTCATGGACGAGGCCGAGGTGCGCCGCGGCGCGCCCAGCGCCAACTCCCGCTGGGGCAACGCGCTGGCCATCCTGGTCGGCGACTACCTCTTCTCCCGCGCCGCCGACCTCGCGGCGGAGCTGGGGGTCGACGCCGTGAAGATCCAGGCGAGCACGTTCTCCCGCCTGGTGCATGGCCAGATCGACGAGACCGCCGGCCCGCTGGACGGCGAGGACGCGATCCAGCACTACCTGCGCGTCCTCGAGCACAAGACCGGCTCGCTGATCTCGACAAGCGCCCGCTTCGGCGCGATGTTCGGCGGGTGCCCGCCGGAGCAGGTCGAGGCGCTGGCGACGTTCGCGGAGACCTTCGGCATCGCCTTCCAGCTCTCCGACGACCTCATCGACATCGCCAGCGACGCCACGGAGTCGGGCAAGACGCCCGGCACCGACCTGCGCGAGGGGGTGCCGACGCTTCCGGTGCTGTACGCGCTGGCGTCCTCCGACGACGACGCGGCCTCGGTGCGACTGCGCGAGATCCTCGCGGCCGGGCCGGTGACCGACGACGCCCTGCACGCCGAGGCCCTCGGCCTGCTGCGCGACTCCGTCGCCCTGAAGCAGGCCAGGGAGACCGTGCGGGGCTACGCGGACGCCGCCCGGGCCTCCCTGACGGTGCTGCCGGACGTGCCCGCCCGGGCCGCCCTGGACTCCCTCTGCGACTTCATCGCGGACCGCACCAACTGACCTTTCAAGGTATCGACCGACGCCGGTCAATGTAAGTTCACCGGCGTCGGTCGCTTTTTCATGGGCTGGTACCGGCCGGACCGGGTGCAAGTTGTCGCCGTACACATTGCTCAACGCCATATGGCGCGATACCCGGCCCGACATCGGGGCGCGACGGCTCGATGACGCCCCGAAGTGACGCATGCGCACTTCCGCTTGCAGTACTCCTAGGATGTGCGATTACCTACTCAGGTTGTTAACCTTCACTTATGGCCATTACTCATACAACTCGGCGTGTCGCAAGGTGAGTAACACGATCACCATGTCCAAAATGGTGCATTCATCGCTATGTGCAGCCCTTGCATTTCCCCTGACCTCGCCCCATAAATGATCAGAATGTTCCCTCCACCCTCTCCGATTTCATATGGTGTGACTCCAGTTGCTGCTGTGGTCTGGGAGGGGCGGCGGTGCGGGATCCACAAGCCGAGCCCTCGGATTTGATTCGAAGCGTTTCGAGGGCCCTACGAGTGTTGGAGGCGGTCGGTCAGTCGCCCCGTGGTCTGACCGTGAAGCAGATCGCGCGCCGATGTGACTTCACCGTCGCCACCACGTACCACCTGGTGCGGACCCTGGCCTACGAGGGCTACGTGATTCGCCGGGAGAACGGCACCTATGTGGTCGGCCTGGAGATCGCCGACCGCTACCGCGAGCTCGTGCTCGCGTTCCGCGGCCCGGGCGCCGTCATCGACCGTCTGCGTCGCGCGGCGGCCGAGACCGGGTACACGCACTACCTGGGCCGCTTCGTCGGCGGCCGGGTGGCGGTGACCGCGATGGCCGAGGGGCCGCGCACCCCGCCGGCAGACGATCTCGTGCCGGGCTACGACGAGGCCGCGCACGCGACCGCGCTGGGCAAGGCGCTGCTCGCCACGATGAGTGCGGACCAGCGCTGGCGGTTCCTGAAGGAGTACGGCATGCGCGCCTACACCTCGGCGACGCTGACCTCTCCGGAGGCGCTGGACTCGGACCTGGCCGCCGGCGACCGCCGCGGGATGCAGATCGAGATCGGGCAGTTCCGCCAGGGCCTCGCGTGCGCCGCCGTGATCGTGGTCAACGACCGCGACCAGGACCGGCGGGTGGTGCTGGCGTGCGCGCTGCCGCCGGCGGAGCTGATGTCGTCGGCCAAGGTCGTGCGCACACGGCTCCTGGCCACGGCCCACCACCTGGCCACCGTCCTCGCCGAGTAGGCCATTCCGCGGCTTTTGCCCGCATCCCGGACTCGCTCGCGCCCACGTGACCCGTGTCGCATCGGCGACATGTGTTCTCCACCTGAACCTCTCTGCGTATTAGTGCGTAGAAGCTGGTGGAAGGGATCGGAACCATAACGAAGCGTGAGTAGAGACGATGCTGACCTGCTGAAGGCGCTCCACGCGGAGCACGGCGACGCGCTGTTCGCGCACACCCTGCGACTGACCGGCGACCGCCAACGGGCCGAGGACCTCGTGCAGGAAACCCTGCTGCGGGCCTGGCAACACCCGGAGGCGCTCGACCCGGCCCGTGGCTCGGTCCGAGCCTGGCTCTTCACCACCGCCCGCAATCTCGCCATCGACGCGTGGCGAAGACGCTCGGCGCGGGTGGGCGAGGTCTACACCGACCAGATGCCGGAGACTCCGGTCGTGGTCGACGAGACCGAGCGCGCGGTGGAGTCCTGGGTGATCGCGGAGGCGTTGACCCGGCTCTCCCGCCCGCACCGCGAGGTCCTGGTGGAGTGCTTCTACCAGGGGCGCTCCGTGGCCGAGGCGGCGGAGCGGCTCGGCGTGCCCCCGGGCACGGTCAAGTCGCGCACATACTACGCACTGCGATCGCTGAAGGTCGTCCTAGAGGAGTTGGGGGTGACGCAATGAGGTGTGAGCACCTCCATGACTCGGCCGTCTACGTGCTGGGGGCGTTGTCGCCGCCCGAGCGCGAGGCATACGAGCGGCATCTCGCCGACTGTGCGCAGTGCCGTGCGGAGGTGGCGGAGTTCTCCGACCTGCCGGGGCTGCTCGGCCGGCTCGATCCGGAGATCGCCGCGCAGATCGCACTGGATCCGGACGAGGACTCCCCGGACCCGGACGGCCCGCCGTTCCCGGCCGACGCGCGCTGGGCCGGTCCCACCGCGGTGCCCGCGACCGTCAACGGCAGCGCGGTCGACCCGTTGCTGCCGCGCGTGCTCGACCGGGCCCAGAGCGCCCGCCGCACGGCCCGTCGGCGGCGGCGCTGGCAGACGGTCGGCACCGCGCTCGTGGCCGCGTTCCTCGGGGTGCTCGCGGTCGTCGGCGTGCGCGCCGTGGGCGTCGGGCAGCCGGACTACGAGTCGATGCGCGAGGTGGCCTCAACCGTGCCGATCACGGCGTCGCTCGCCGTCTCGCCGGACTCGAACGGGGCGACCGTGCGGATGCGGTGCGCGTACAAGAGCGGCGAGGGCGACGAGTACGCCAAGTGGACGTACACGCTCGTGGTGGTACCGAAGTCCGGTCAGGCCGAAGTGGTCAGCACGTGGACCGCCCGGCCGGGGGACGAGATGCAGCTGTCGGCGCACAGCGGCTTCAAGGAGTCGAACATCGACCACATCGAGATCCGCAAGGGCGACGGGACGGCGCTGCTGCGAACCTGACGCTCGGCCCTCTACTCACTCACATCGCCGCGGCGGTCGCTTCCTTCTGGGCGGCCGCCGCCGCGCCGCGCCGGGCCCGGTTTCGCCGGGCCACTCGGATCGCGTCCCAGCTGAAGACGGCCAGCGCGAGCCAGACGATCGCGAAGCCCGCCAGCCGCGCGGGCGGGAGGGGTTCGCTGAAGACCGCGACGCCGATGATCAGCTGCAGGGTCGGCGTCAGGTACTGCAGCATTCCGAGCCCGGACAGCGGCACGCGATTGGCGGCCTCCGCGAACAGCAGCAGCGGTACCGCGGTCAGCACGCCACTGCCGGCCAGCATCACCGAGTGCCACGCCGAGACGGTGCCGAACGTCGACTGGTGCTGGGTCGTGAGCCAGATGAGGTACACGAGCGCGGGCAGGGTCAGCACGCCCGACTCCAGGAACAGCCCCTCGGCCGCGGGGAGCCCGAGCCGCTTCTTGACCAGCCCGTAGCAGCCGAAGGACCCGGCCAGGGTGAGCGCGATCCACGGCAGGTGCCCGTAGTCCACGCTGAGCACCACGACCGCGACCGCGCCGATGCCGAGCGCGGTCCACTGCAGCGGGCGGAGGCGCTCGCGCAGGACGAGCACGCCGAGCAGGATGACGAAGAGGGGGTTGATGAAGTACCCGAGCGAGGCCTCCACCACCCGATCCGTGTTCACCGCGAAGATGTAGACGCCCCAGTTGACGGCAATGAGCACCGCCGCGACCGCGAGGCCCGCCATGCGCTTCTTCTGCCGCAACAGCTCCCGGACCTGTCGCCAGTGCCGGATGGCCACGAGCACGAGCGTCATCGTCACGACCGACCACACGATGCGGTGCGCGAGCACCTCGACCGCGCCGGCGGGGCGCAGTGCGTGGAAGTACAGCGGAAAGACGCCCCAGAGCACGTTGGCGGAGAACGCGGAGAGATATCCACGGCGCAGCGGGTCCACGCCATACACCGTATGCCCAAACGGTAAGGGGCGGGTCGTGGACCCGCCCCTCACGTGATGGTCTTCGTCACCGTGGGAGACCCATTCCGGCCTCCCGTTCTCGGCCTCTTGTCGCGCTCCGGCCGGCGTGTGCTTTTGGCCCTACGGCGCTCGGTCGTGCGTGGGTTCAGCGGTAGTCGCGGTATCCCTGGTTGCCGCCGCCATAGCCTTGGTTGCTCCGGTCGCCGTAGCCCTGCTGGTACCCACCGCCATACTGCTGCGGACGAGGGGGCCGCCGGTCGTAGTCGTCCCGGTCGTCCCGTCGGCGCTTCTTGTCCTTGCCGTCCGGCACGAAGAAGTTGAGCAGCCAGCTGACCACGCCGATGAACAGCGCCCCGAGTACGGCCGTGGGCCAGAACTTGTCGACCCGGAACGGCAGGTCCAGATACTCGGCAATCTTGCTCGTGAGCAGCAGCAACGCCCCGTTGACGATGAGCGAGATGAGCCCGAGCGTGAGGATGTACGCGAAGCACCCGATCGTCTTGATGATCGGCCGCAGCACCGCGTTGACGACCCCGAAGATCACCGCCACCGCGACGAGCGTGACCACCTTGCGCCCGGTGTCGCCCTCAACCGTGATCCCCGAGATCACGAGCGTCGCCAGCCAGACCGTAAACGCACTCACGGCGAGCCGGATGAGGATTCCCATGCGGGTGATCGTGCCACGTCGCGGCCAGTCCGGAACACCCCGCTATCACCCCAATGCCCACGCAACGAGACTGACGCTCACCCAGCCGCCTCACCTACCGCCGAGTAGCGCCCGCAAGACGCCCGGTCGTGAGCCTCGCCGTCGCCCTTCGCCCGCTCCGGCCGTGGCCTCCGCCGGCCGCCGTCCGCCGCCCGCCGGCCGCTGTGGCTCGTGCCGCCCGCCGCCCGCCGTCCGCCGGCCGCTGTGGCTCGTGCCGCCCGTCGCCCGCCGTCCGCCGTGGGCTCGCAACACCCGCCCCCGCTGTCGCCGTCCGCCGTCCGCTGTGGGCTTGCGTCGGCAAGGGGATGGTCTGTGGCGCCCGCTGGCCGCCGCCGCCCGCTGCGGGCTCGGGCCGTCCGCTGTTGGCCGCCCGCCGCCCGCCGCCCCGCCGCCCGCCGTCTGCTGCGGGCTCGCGCAGCCCGGCGCCCGGCGTCCGTCGCGGGTGCCCGGCGGCCGTCGTGAGAGGGGCGGGCAGCGGGGTGGTGGGTTGGTCAGCGGGCGGGGCCTCCCGTCAGTTGGAGTTCGATCGGCGTCGGCGACAGGTGGGTCCAGCGCACGGTCTTGCGGCTCACCACCACGGCCAGCATCTCCGGGCCGATCTTGGTCAGCCAGTCGCGGGAAGTGCCCAGGCCCAGGGCCTCGCCGGCCAGGGCGGCCTCGTGGGGGCTCAAGGGCTGGAGGAGCGCGAGGTCGGAGCGGGTCAGCAGGTCGACGTCCGCCGAGGTCAGCTCGTCGCGCAGGAACAGGACCGAACGCCAGGCGGTCTCCGGCACCGGGGTTGCCCGGCCCGGGACCGGGCCCACGTCCACGACCAGCAGCTGCGGGCACGTGGACGTGGCCGGGGGCGGGTCGGCCACGCGGCCCGGGGGGATCAGGGCCAGGGACTCCGCGTTGCCCAGGCTGCGCCGGAACGGCTCCCACTCGTGCGGGCGCGTGGACTGGACCACGACCCGCGCGCCGGTGGCCAGCGCTCGCAGGATGACCACTTGGGCGCACCGCGCGCCGCCGATCAGTGTCGCCCGCGTCGGCTCCGGCCGGAACAGGCGCACGACCATCGGCTCCCCGCCGCGGTTGACGCCGAGCATGACCCCCTCGCCGCCGATCACCGGCGCGGCCGCCGCCAGCCGCGGCGCGCTCACGCTCAGCGGCTCGGCCCCGTCCAGCGCGAGCCCGTCGCGCCCCGCCACGAGCCCGGCGAGCACCGCGTCATCCCGCGGCGCGCCCCCGCCCAGCGGCAGCGTCGCCGCGAGCCCGTCGAGCTGAGCGCCGTCGAGCCGCGCCACCTGCGCCCCTATGCTCTCGGCGAGCCGGTGCAGCGCCGCGCTCGCCTGCGCCAGCGTGGCCGCGTCGGGCGTCGCCAGCCGCACGACGAGCTCGGCCCGAACCGGGGGCCCGCCAGCGCCGGCGGGCGGGCCGGAGCCGGAGGCGACGGGCTGGGCGGCCAGCGAAAGCGTCGTCACCGAGGCCGGCAGCGTCAGCAGGCGGCTCATCAGCGGCCCCTGCTCGGGCCACCGCCGGACCCGGAACGCCGCCTGGTGCAGGCCGCCGAGCTGCAGGCCCGACCATGTCTCGCGCACGGCGTGAGCCGGGTCGTGCTGGGCCGCCTCCGCGATCGCCGCCAGCGCCGAGATCGCCGACAGCGGCCGAGCCGGCAGTCTCGCTCGGGAGAGCAGGCGATCGACACGACGCAGCGCGACCAGGAGCGACTGCTCCAGATCGGCTCGCCGGAATCCGCCCGCCCGGCGCACTCGCACGGCGACGAGCACTCGTTGGCGCGCGAGCACCTGACCGTCCGTGAGCTGGCGATATGAGGTCGTGGACGGCGTGGGTGACGGCGCCGCGGCCGTGACCGCGCTGATCAGGAGTTGGACGCGCACCTCCGGCACATCCGGCCCGGGCGCCGGCAGCAGCGAGCTGAGCGCTGGTAAGGGCGGTAAGGCGGTGCCGAGCAGGCCGGACAGGTCGCCGACGCGGATGATCGCAGCTAGGCCGTCGGTGTCCTCGAGCACGCCCACATCGGCGCCGTCGACGTCGATGGTCGAGGTCGTCGCGCCCGGCCGGACCAGGCCGAGCAGCGCGGCCGGTCCGGCGCCGACGGGAAGATCGCGCCGGCGGAAGCGGCGCGCCAGCGGTAGGAGCGTGAGCACGAGGAGCACCAGGGCGACCGGGATCGCCGCGAGCGCCCCGCCGCCGAGCGCCCAGGCCACGGCCGGCAGCGCGATCGCGCCTTGGCCGAGCGCCACTCGCGTCCCCGCCGACATATCGCCCCCCGCCGATGAAGTGAGGGACTTATCGTATGGCGCCGGTACGACAATTTTGGGGGGCCGATGGCGTCGCGGCAGGACCAGCTGCAGTCGTACCAGTTCGTGGTCCAGCGGGTCGTCTCCGCCCTCGTCGTCCGCGACACCGATCCTGCTCAGCCGCCATTTCGCCGGGTCGCGGGGGCCACGCTGGTCGGCGTTCTGCTCGCCGCGCTCGGGGTCGGCGGCGCGGCCGTGGTCGGGGCGCTGCGCCCTGGGAGTTCTGGCAAATGGCGCAACGACAAGGCGGTGATCGTCGAGCAGGAGTCGGGAGCCCTGTTCGTGTACCGCGACGAGGTCCTCCACCCCGTCCTCAACCAGGCGTCCGCGCTGCTCATCCTCGGCTCGGCCGGCGCGCCGACGGTCGTCGTGTCCCGCTCGGCGCTGTCCGGGGCGCCGCGCGGCGAGACCCTGGGCATCCCGGGCGCGCCGAGCTCGCTGCCGCCCGCTTCCGCCCTGCTCAAGGGCCCGTGGGCGGTGTGCTCGACGCCCGACGGGTCGGTGCTTTTCGTGGGTGGGGGGCCTTCAGGTGGTACACCCGCAGCCGACAAAGGCCTGCTGATGACCTCCGCGGACCAGCAGACCTATCTGCTGTGGCACGGGTTCAAGCACCTCGTCCGGCAGCCCGCCGCGGCCCTGCCCGCGCTGGTCTGGTCCGCGCGACCGCGGGTGGCGGCGGCGCAGGCGCTGCTGCACGCGGTACCGAGCGGAACCGACCTCGTCACCCCGGCCGTGCCGGACCGCGGAAGGTCGGTGCCCGCCGGCCGAATCGGGCAGCTGTACGGCGTGTCGGCCGGGCAACGCACCGACGCGTTCGTCGTCACCGCCGACGGGCTCGCATCGGTCACGCCGTTGCAGGCCCAGCTCCTGCTCGCCGCGCCCGAGACGCAGAGCGTGCAGCCGGGCGGGAAGCTCCTGCCGCTCAGCCCCGCGGAGTTCTCCGCGCTGGTGCAGGGCCGGCAGGTCAGGGCGTTCGCGCCGGACCCGGGTGCCGACGGTGCGCTGCCCGCCGTGCCGCCGGAGCTGGTCGACAGCCCTCCCCACGCGGTGTGTACCGCCGATGCCCTCACCCTCGACCCCCAGCTCCCCGACCTCACGCACGCGCTGCGCACGGCCGCGGCCACGGCGGAGGGCGCGGTGCTGGCCGACCGCGTGGTGGTCCGGCCCGGAAGCGGCGCGCTGGTGCGGACGGACACGGGTGTGGTCACCCTGGTCACCGATCTCGGGAGGCGCCACACCGTGCCGGTGCCCGACGCGTTGGGCGCTCTCGGGTTCGGCGGCGAGCAGCCCGTCACCGTGCCGAGTCAACTGGTCGCGCTGCTGCCCGCGGGTCCGGCCCTCGACCCGGGCGCGGCCGCCGCCGTCGTGGGCTGATCAGTAGTTCGTCAGCACCAGGTCGAAGCTCGCTCGGGCGGATGCGCGCAGGTTGATGTCGCGGCGCGTGGCCATGCGAGTCTCGTTGAAGCCGGCGTAGATCTGCCGCGTCGCGTCGGTGTCGCTGTTCGTCATCGTCAGGAACACCCCGCGCCTCGACGCGTCGTGCATCGCGGCCGCCAGCCGTTCGTGGTCGGCATTTCGGAACTGCCCCGGCGTGTACCGCTTGAAATCCGCGAACCCACCCTCGGGCAGATACGGAGGGTCCAGGAACACCCAGTCGCCCGCGGCCGCCTCGCGCAGCGCGTCGGCGAAGTCGCACAGGCGCACGTCGGCTCCCGCGAGCGCCTGGGAGGCCTCCAGGAGCGTTTCGCGGCGATAGTACGGGCGGTCGTAGGCCCCATAGGGAGCGTTGAACGCGCCGCGGCGGTTGACGCGCCACAGGCCCCGGAAGGAGGTCTTGTTGAGGTAGATGACCCGCGCGGCCCGCTCGACCGGGCCCAGGCTCGCGGGGTCCTGGCGCCGGACGAGCTCGAACTCCTCGGGCGTGTTCGCCATCGCGTCCAGACGCTCCATCACCGCCTCCGGCTGGGCGGCGACGGCCTGGAAGCAGGCCACGAGCTCGGGGTTGGCGTCGGAGAGCACCGCCTTGGCCGGGCGCAGCTCGAAGAAGACGGCGGCGCTGCCCATGAACGGTTCCCAGTAGCGGCCGGTGAACGGCGGCGCGGCGGCGACGAGCTGGGCGGCGTACCGCGTCTTGCCGCCGGCCCACTTGATGAACGAGCGGCCCTCCGCCATGCCGGACATCTTAGAGCCCGGCACCCACCGCGGCCCCGGTTCGACCGTTGGGCGAAATGCCGGAAGTTATCCACAGCGAAGCATTGGGACTGGTGGGGGATCGGTCGAGGCCGATACGGTCGGCCTGTTTTCGGGCTGACCAAGGGTTATCGGCCGCTGTCGTTGCGTACAGGGCTCCGGGCCGGCCCACGTCCACAAGGAGAAACGGGGTGATCGCCGGTGGTGCAGACCACGCAGGCGCAACAGGCCGAGCTCAGCTCGGCCGCGCAGCGGTTCGAGCAGGTCAACGGCGAGCTGCAGGGCATGCTCAACACGTTGATGCGGGAGCTGGAAGTGACCCGCGCGGGGTGGCAGGGGGCCGGCGGGCGCACCTTCGAGCAGGTGAAGCTCGCGTTCAAGCACGACCAGGGCGTGCTCAACCGGAACCTGCTCGAGACGTCCGAGGGCCTGCGCACGGCGGGGCGGAACTACGGCGCCACCGATGCCGAGGCGGCCGGGGCGATGCGCCGCGCCGGGAACGCCGACCTGTCCGCGCTCGGCGGCTGAGGCCGGAGGCTCACATGGACGACATGCTGGTAGTCGACTTCGGGGCGCTCGAGCACACGAGCCAGTCCATCCAGACCGCGCTCAACACGCTGCACTCGCGCCTCGACGAGGTGTCGCAGCTCGGCAAGCGCCTCACGGGCGGCTGGGAGGGCGACGCCAAGGACGCCTACGCGCTGCGGCAGGCGAACTGGGAACGGGCCGGCACCGACCTCGCGCAGATGCTGCGCGACATCAAGGTGGGTGTCGAAGAGGCGATGCAGCGGTACCAGGAGACCGAGGCCCGCAACACGCACCTCTTCCCGGGCAGTGGCTGACGCACGGCTCCCGGCGTCAGTGGGCGGCGCACCTCTGCAGAAGAGGGGCGCTGCCCTCAGCTTTGGGAGCCGAACGCCGGTGCCGTGCGGTCCGCGGCCGGCTCGGGTGCGGGCCGGAGCGCTCGGAGGCCGGGCCGCCAGCCGCGCCGGCGTCCTCGGGGGAGGATCACGGCCACGGCGAGCGCCAGGAGCATCGCGGCCAGGCCCGCCCAGGCCCAGCCCAGCGTCGTTCGGGTGGCCGCGGCTCGCGCGGCGGCGTCACGCCGGCCGGGTTCGGCCAGGGCTCGGGTGCCCGGGTCCGGCGAGGCTCCGGTGAGCTCGGTGAGGGCGCGGAAGGGATTCAGGACCCCGGCGCCGTAGCCCGGCCCGGCCGGTCCGCCGTCGGCGGTCGCGATGAGACGGGCGGCCACTTCCGGGGCGGAGAGCTCGGGACGGTACTGGCGCAGGAGCGCGGCCGCCGCCGACACGAACGGGGCGGCGAAGCTGGTGCCGTCCATCGTCGCCCATCCCTCCGGTGTTGCGGTCGTCACAATCCCCGAGCCGGGGGCGACCAGGTCCACGTACGCGCCGGTCTGCGACGACGGGGCCCGCCGCCCGTCCGGCGTGATCGAGCCGACGCCGATGACGCCGTCGTAGGCCGCCGGGTACGGGGTGCGGTTGCCCCGCTCGGCGTCGTTGCCCACCGCGGCCACGACCACGACGTCGTTGCGCTGGGCGAACGCGACGGCGTCGCGGACGGAGGCATCGTCGGAGTACGACACCAGCGAGAGGTTGATGACCCGCGCCTTGTGGGCGACGGCGTCGCGGATCGCGTTGGCGAGTCCGGCGGGCGTGCCGCGGCGGCCGGTCAGGGTGCCGTTGTCGCCCTCGATCTGCTCGCTGACGCGCAGGGCGAGGATCGTGGCCGCCGGGGCCAGGCCGCGAAACGCCGTCGCCGGGGACGGGCGGGCCGCGATGATGCCCGCGACGCCGGTGCCGTGGCCGACGCAGTCGAGCGCGGAGTCGCCGCCGTCGAGCTGGTCGGGGCCGGGCTGGACGGCGTCGCGCAGCTGGGGATTGCGCGCGTCGACGCCGGAGTCGACGACCGCGACCACGATTCCGTGGCCGTCGGCAAGAGCGTTGAGCCTTGACTGGTCGTACCGCTGCGAAGGCCACGGCACCCCGGTCGGCGCGGGCTCGGGCCGGCGTGGCGGGCTCGGGCAGGCGCCGGGGGCCCAAGCGTGCGCGATCGGGCTCATGCTGAGCATTGCCGCAAAAGTCGACAAAGCCACCAAAGCGGTCGAGATGCGCCGGCGGGGCATGGGCGTCATGCTAGGGGCTGAGGCATCGATGGGCTGCCCCGTTGCTGCGCTCCTGTCGTCCGACTCGACGGGTTCAGACGTCGAATGGCTCGTACGGGTGCCGCGAATGAGACAGCCCTGTGAGCCCCCGGCCTTCGATCGCTATGCTGGCCGAAGCGCTTGCTCGCGTCGTACCCCTCGAATTGCCGTGGCCATATAGGTTAGGTTTCGCGACGCGGCGGTTTCCGAGCCCGAAGAGGGGGTGGCCGTTGAGCGAGTGGGAGCCGGCCACCGAGGCCGAGGTCGCCATGCGTGACGCGCTGCGCGCAAACGACCAGGAGCAGTATTTCCGCATCCTGGCGCGCACCGACGTCCTGCTGCCGATCGCGCCCGACAGCTCGTCCGGCAGCGACGGCGGGTGGGGCACCTGGACCACCGAGGGCCGCACGCACGTGCTCGCCTTCAGTTCCCCGTCCGCGCTGCAGGAGTGCCTCGCGGGGCACCCCGGCACGCACCGGCGGGTGCCGTTCCGCGATCTCGCGGGGATCTGGCCCAACGTCGAGTGGTGGCTCGCGGTCAATCCGGGGCTGCCCATCGAGGGCTACCTGCCGTCGTGGTTCGTGACCCAGATCAGCCGCGGCGATGTCCGGCTGCCCGGGCGCACCCTCGGGGCGCGGGCGCGCATGGAGCAGGCGTCGCAGCGCACCCGCGCGACCGCGCAGGTGCCCGTCCGCCCGGTGCCCACCCAGCCCGCGCCGACGCCGATCGAGCGGCAGCGCATGAAGGCGGAGCAGCCCCCGGCGCCCCCGGTCCCGCCCGCGCCGCCTCGGCGTGAGGTACCAATGCCGGATGTGGCGCCTCCGGGGGCCTTCCTGCCCACTCGGGCGGATCGCCCGATCAACTTCGAGCGCTCCGCGGGCCGGCCCTTCACGCCCCCGCCGGCCGCGCCCGCTCGTCCCGCGCCTCCGCCGCCCGTCGACAACGGCCCGACCTCGCCCGCGCCCACCTCGGGTGCCGGGTCGGTCCGCGGCCGAGCGTCGTTCCCGGGTGCGGCCCCGCGCGCGCTCTTCGACGACTCCGACCGCAAGCCGCTGGACGTGCCGGGGGAGCGCGAGCTGTTCTCGGGCGTCGAGCGTCCCGCATCGGGTCCGCCCGCCGAGCGCCCGCCGTCCGGCCTGCCCGGGCGTCCGACCGGCCGCCCCTCCCGCGCGCTCAGCGACCCCGGCCCGCCCATGCGGCCGGCGGCCGATCCCGGCCTGCCCCAGCGACCCGCCAACGACTCCGGCCTGCCGCAGCGACCGGCCGGGGACTCCGGGCTGCCCCAGCGACCCGCGGGAGACTCCGGCCTGCCCCAGCGCCCGGCCGGCGACTCCGGTCTGCCCTCCAGGCCCGCCGGGGGCGGCGACGAGGGCGGGGATCCGCGTCGGTACTGGCCGCGCCGCGAGCCCGCGCGCAGCCTCGGCGAGATCTACACCGAGCACGCGGAGGCGGTCATTCCGGCCGCGTGGCAGCCGCCGCCCGACCTTCCGCTGACGTCGGGGCCGCCGTTGCCGACGCGGCAGCCGCAGACCTCGCGGCCGGAGGCCGACTCGCAGCCGACGTTCCGCCCCGGTGGGACGCTGCCGCAGCGACCGGGTTCGGGCACCGGCCCGCGCTCGGGGGAGCCGCTGCCGTCCCGGCCGGTCCAGGGCGAGCCCCTGCCGACCCGGCCGATTTCGGGCGAGGTCCTGCCGCCGCGGCCGGGTGCCGCGGACTCCGGTTCGTACCGCTCCGGCGCCTATCGCTCCGGCGACCCGCTGTCGTCCCGGCCGGTCCCCGCCGAGCCTGCGCCGTACGCGCCCGCCGAGCCGGCGCCCTACCCGCCCGCCGAGCCCGTCGCGCCCAGCGAGGCGACGCAGCCGATCCGGTCCGGGTGGACCGGCTCCGCCGACGTTCGCCCCGGCCGGCCCGGACTCGCCGCCCGCAGCGGCGGCGAGGCCTTCCAGCCCGCCGAGCCCCCGAACGGCGGCCAGTCGTGGTCGCAGGCCGCATCTGCCGCCGCACCCACCACCCCGACGCCGGTATCGCCGGCACCCGCGCCCGAGCCGGACCCGTCCGCGCCGCTGCCGTTCGATCGCCCGGTGTTCGACCGCCCCGGCTTCAGCCGCCTCGACGTCGAGAGCCCCGAGGCCGACGAGACCCCGTCCAAGTCCTTCGGCGACACGTCCGCAGGAGCGCACAGCGCCGGCTTCGGCCGCGCGGCCGGCCTCGACGAGCACCCGTTCTTCGCCGACGGGCCCGACGCGGGCGGCCGGGGCCTGTTCGATCCGCCTCCGCGCCCGCAGCAGCCGCTCGCCGAGCCGGCGCGCCCCGAGAGTGGCCAGACCTCCTGGGCGGACAGCTTCGATCCGCCTTCGCGCCCGCAACAGCCGCCCGCCGAGCCGGCGCGCCCCGAAAGTAGCCAGACCTCCTGGGCGGACAGCGCGTGGGCGAACAGTCAGCCCGCCGAGCAGCCGTTCTCCGCCTGGGGCACCCAGTCGCCGGCCGAGCCTGTCGTCGACGAGGCCCCGGGGGCGTTCTTCAGCGGGCGGCCCGAGGTGCAGCCGCCGGCCGCGGAGCCGCCGCAGGGCTTCTTCGGGGACCCGCCGGCCCGCGAGGACGAGCAGCGCCCGTTCTTCGAGGACGAGGCGGAGCCGCGGCCGTTCAACGCATTCGGCGAGTCCCGGACGGACGACCCGCCGGTCCGCGACCCGTACGCCGCGCTCGCCGACCTCCGCTCCGAGCCCGAGAACGAGCCGGCTCAGCCGTCGTTCGCCTCGGGCATGCAGTCGCTCGCCGAGCACCCGCCCGTGACCGATCCCGAGCCCGCTCCGGCCTGGAACGAGCGCCCGGAGTCGACGTGGACGGACACGCGCCCGTCGGCGGACGCGCCCACGGGCGAGAACACCGGCTCGTTCTTCCTGCCCGGCCCCGCCCGCGACGCCGAGTCCGCGCCCGTGGCGGCCGAGCCGTCACTCGCACTCCGCTCGTTCTTCGAGGACGGCGAGGCCGAGCGCCCCGACTTCCAGCAGTCCGTGGTCCAGGACCTCCCGAAGCTCGACGACCAGAGCACCGCGCCGCCGAGCGAGGCCGCGTCCGCCAGCGGGTTCCGGCCCGTGATGGATGACGCGCTTCCGACCACGGGGCAGGGGTACCAGGCCGACGCCGAGGCGGGTCAGGACGCCGGGTTCTCGTGGGCGTACCAGGACGAAACCCCGCAGCCGCCGGAGTCCGTGGTCGAGCCCGAGATCGTCGACGACGCCCCGGTGCGGCTGCACGACGAGATCGTCGACGCCGAGGTCGTGACCCCGCCGCCGGCCCCCGCGCCCGTGCCGGAGCCGGAGCCGGAGCGGCCGAAGGTGCCCGCGGCCGACTTCCGCCCGGCGAACACGGTCGAGAAGGACCTGTTCGAGGCCGTCCAGGCCAACAGCACCGACCGGTTCCTGTCCACGCTGCTGCTGGCCAAGGTGCTGATCCCGTTCTGGACCGGCGACGGGCCCGTGGAGCCGGCGAGGTGGCGCACCGAGCACATGAACGGCCTGCCGCACCTCGTCGTGTTCACGTCGCAGGAGCGCATGTCCGAGCGGCTCGGCGAGGACGCGCGCGGCAGCTGGATCAAGTTCACGCGCCTGATCCGGCAGTGGCCGCCCGGCGACCAGCTGGCGTTCGCGATCAACCCGGAGTCGCCCTCCGGCGCCGTCCTGCCCGGCACCGAGGTCATCCAGCTCGCGAGCTGGGCGACCGAGATGGGGCTCGGCGTCGACGACCCGGACGAGCAGCCCGTTGCCGCGGCGCCCAAGCCGGAGCCGCAGCCGGCTCAGCGCCCCGCGTACGAGCCGCCCGGCTCGGGCCTCGAGCAGGTCATGCAGAAGCCGATCTCGCCCGAGCAGCTCTCGTACTACCTCGAGCGCAACTACGACCGCGTCTCGGGCTTCGTGCACCGCGCCGGCGAGGTCGGCCACCTCGAGACGCCCGAGCAGCTCTACAACGCGCTGGGCCTCGGTTACGCCGGGTCGTCGTTCAAGCCCGACGCCGACGAGGCCTACGTCCTGCGCTGGATCGCCTACCGCGGCGACCTGTACCGGATCCCTTACGGCGGGTCGTCGCCCGAGGCCATGCGCGCGATGGAGGGCTGGGTCATCGAGCGCCCGCCGTTCCGCGGCAACGGCTTCGCCCCGAGCGAGACGAGCGACGTCATCGCCGAGTTCAAGGTCGACAGCGCGCGCCTGCCGCACAACGCCGAGCTGTGGCGCCTGCGCCGCGACGGCCGTCAGGACCTCATCGCCCGCCTCGACGCCGACGGGCCGGCCTGGCGGAGGGCGACCCCGTGATCCGAGACGGCTACGCGGCGCGGTGGCTCGGCGCCGAGTACGAGGCCAGCCCCGACGGCGACGACGTCCGGCTCTACCGCCCCGACTCGAGCGACGGCTTCGAGGAGGTCCGCCCGGGCCGCTACCGCCGCATCGTCGCGCGCGGCGACGTCGACGAACTCGTCTACGTCCGAACGACCTGCTTCTGGCGCGACCAGCCGTTCATCGTCCTGGGCGAGCACGACGGCTGGTTCCGCGTCGAATACACCGGCGGCCGCGCCCCGGTCGCCGCCGAGCTCGGCCTCGAGGAGTTCGACTACGGCGTCTACCAGGGCTGGGCCCCGCGCGCCGAGGTCAGTGACCTGCGCGAATACCGCGTATGACCATGGCTCGGGCCGCGTCACCTGCGGACCGTTGCTCCCGCCAGACAATAGGGCGATCCGAGGGCCTTCGGCCGGAGGGATCGCCCTAGCCAGGTCCGCGGGGCAAGAGCGAAAGAACCCGCGCTCAGCCGGCCTTGGCCCAGCGGATGATCTCGCCCGTCACGAGGTCGGGCTGCTCGAGGTGCGGGAAGTGCGCCGCGTTCGGCAGGAGCCGCCACTCGTACTCGGCCAGCACGTATCGGCCGGATCCCTGGGCCGTGCGGGGCAGCACCGCCGGGTCCAGTGCGCCGTGCAGTTGGAGCGTCGGGGCCGTGATCGGCTGCTGCAGGAGCTTCACGAAGCGGTACCCCTGCAGCCGCAGCGCCGAGCGAACCGCCCAGCGATAGGTCTCCAGGGCGCAGAAGGCCGCCTGCGGAATCTGCATCGCGGAGCGGCAGCAGGCCTCGTACTCGCGGTACGACTCCCGGGAAGTCCATTCCGGGGAACCCCACCGGCGCAGGTAGTCACCGACCAGCGCGGCGTCGTGGCGCGTCAGGACGTGCTCGAAGCGGGGCACCTGGAAGCGCAGCACCGGCTTGGCCGCGGCCAGCTGGCCCCGCGGGTCGGTCGCGAGCCCGGCGCGTAGCCGCAGCGGGTGGGCGGCGCCCAGGACGACCAGGCGGCGGACCATCTTCGGGTGGAACGCGGCGGTGGCCCAGCCGATCATCCCGCCGTACCCCGAGCCGACCAGGATCGCGCTGCGCTCGCCCAGGGCGCGGATGAGCCCGGCGACGTCGCCGGCCATCGTGTACCCGTCGTAACCGCGCGGCGGCTTGTCGCTCGCCCCGTAGCCGCGCAGGTCGACGGCGACCGCGCGGAAGCCGGCGTCGGCGAGGGCCGGGAGCTGGTTGTGCCAGGCGTACCAGAACTCCGGGAACCCGTGCAGGAACAGCACCAGCGGTCCGGTGCCGGCCTCCACCACGTGGAATCGGTTGCCGTTGGCGCTCACGAAACGGTGCGACCACGGCCCGTCGATCATGACGCACGTGTCGTCTATCGCGGGGTTCATGCCGCTCAGCGTAGGGCCAAGCCGGTCGAAATCACGCCAGGCGACCGGCTAGCGTTCAGCCCATGTACCCGCCGTTGCCGTTGATTTCCGCCACCGGCACTCCCCGTAAGTGCGGCATCACGTACGGTTCGGTCGCAGCTCACGCAATTGCCGCGAACACCGCGAACTACCTGACCCGTTTCGCCGCGGTCGGCATCGACGTCGAGCAGGCCCGCGGTTACGGAGCGCTGTTTCGTGACGCGGCCCACCGTCACGCACCGCGAGTGGCCGAAATGCTCGACGGCGTGGCCGAGGGCGCCCGGGTGGATGTCGACGAGATCTACGCCCTCAACGGCCGCACGGAGCTGCTGTACAGCGCCAACCCCGGTGCCGAGCCGAGCGAGTGCACCGCGATCGCCGTGCTCGATCAGCGCACCGCCGGCGGGCACACGCTGCTCGCGCAGAACTGGGACTGGCATCCCGACCAGCGCCCCTATGCGCTGCTGCTCGACACGACCGATGAGCTCGGCCGCCGTGTGCTCGCGCTCACCGAGGCCGGCATGCTCGCCAAGGCCGGGCTCAACGACGCCGGGCTCGGCGTCTGCGTCAACATGCTCGGCACCGAGCACGACCGGCGCGACGGCGGTGTGCCCTACCACGTCCTGCTCCGCGCCGCCCTCGATGCTCCGCACCTGGGTGCCGCGCTCAGGGCCGTGTGCGCCGTCCCGCGCGGCGCGAGCATCAACCTGCTCATGGGCCAGGCCTTCGCCGACGGCACGCCGGGCGAGGCGATCGACGTCGAGGTCGCCCCCGGTGACGTGGGATTCCTGCACCCGTCCGACGGCGTGATCACGCACGCGAACCACTTCGAGAGCGCGCTTCGCGCCGTCGACACGCTCAAGTGCATCGGCAGCTCCTCGTTCTTCCGCTCGGCCCGGGCGCGCCGCCTGCTCGGGGACGGGCTCATCGACGAGGACCGGATCAAGGCGGTGCTGCGCGACCACGGCGGGTTCCCGCAGTCCATCTGCCGCCACGACGAGCCGGGCGCCGCCGAGGCGGACCGGACCGAATCGCTGTTCGCGCTCGTCCTCGACCTCGACGAACGGCGTATGTCGATCGCCCACGGGCCCACGTGCGCCGGGGTGGAGTACCGACACATTCGCATGGACGAATCAGCCTGAATCGGACACCTCACGAATTGCAACGACACCTTAAATGTACCTGTGTAAACCGTTCCTTAACCGCCCCGTTGTTACAAGTGTTTCAGCAGCTCAGGAGCGCATTCAAGGCTACTGTCACAGCGCCGGTGACCTTGGGTCACCGCGGTTGTCTTAAGTCCTGGTCAGCACGCTTCAAGCTCGGGTTGTACGGCATCTGAGCAGCCACTACCTTCCGATCGACAAATGCGCGCCCCCATTCGTCTGATCGGGACCGGTAGATGAACGAGCGTTACGACCCGTACGCCGACGACTCGTACTACGAGTCCGGCTACGAGGACCAGACCGGTCGCTACGGCCGGCCGGGCTACGGCGACCCCCGCTCCGCCGGGCCGCGCGGGAACGGTTCGATGCCCGCCGACCGCGGCGGCTCCGGGCCGCACTTCTACGACCCGAACGCGATGCCCCGCGGCCGCGAAAGCCTGCCGGACATCGACGACGAGGCGGACTACGACGACGAGCGGTCGAGCTGGCGCCGGCGCACCGCGATGATCGCGATCGGCGGCGGCGCGGCCGCGCTGATCGGCGGCGGCGCGTACGCCGTGACGCAGTTCTTCGGCAAGGGCGCGCACCCGGGCACCGACCCGGCCGCGGCCGACGCCCCGGTGGACAACACCATCCCGGCGTACGTCGACCAGAACCAGAGCCTCATGAACGGCGAGGCGGGCCTGGGCATCCGCAAGAACACGCCCACGTCCGGCGCCTCCTTCGGCACCCCGAACGACGCCTCCAAGGCCGCCATGGTCAAGGCGAACACCGTGCTGCCGAAGAAGGACCCGGTTCGCCACCTGGCCAGCCGGCTCACGTTCGGGCCGACCACCAAGGTCATCAGCGACATCAACAAGCTGGGCATCAACGGCTGGATCGACAAGCAGCTCAAGCCCGAGACGATCCCGCTGACCCGGGGCGAGCAGAAGGCCGACGCCGAGCTCGTGACCTATGCGATGTCGTACGACCAGCTCAAGGCCCAGCGCGACGACCTGGACAAGAAGGGCATCCACGCGGATGACCAGAACGTCCGGTACGCGATCGCCAAGCAGATCTTCAGCGACCGCCAGCTCTTCGAGATGATGGTCGACTTCTTCCAGGACTTCCTGCACGTCGCGGCCTTCCACGACGGCAACGAGCTGACCCGTGCGTCCTTCGACCGCGACGTGATCCGCAAGTACGCGCTCGGCAACTACGTCGACATGTTCGTGGCCGCGAACAAGCACCCGGCGCTGCTGCGCTACCTCGACCAGCAGGACTCGACGAAGGACCAGGTCAACGAGAACCTCGCCCGCGAGAACCTCGAGCTCTACACCGTCGGGGCCTTCAACGGGTACAACGAGACCGACGTGCGCCAGGCCGCCATGCTGCAGACCGGGCGCAGCATCCGGGACAACCAGTACGTGTACCGGCCGGAGCAGCACTACGTCGGTCCCGTGAAGATCATGGGCTTCACGCACCCGAACGGCGACGCCAAGGCGGGCGAGGCGGTGCAGGAGGCGTACTTCCGGTACATCGCGCTGCACCCGAACACGGCGCAGTACATGGCGCAGAACCTCGCGACGCGATTCGTGTCCGACGTCCCGCCGAAGACCCTCGTCGACGCGATGGCCAAGACGTACCTCGACAAGAAGAGCAACATGTCGGCGGTACTGATGACGATGCTGTCGCGCACGGAGTTCTGGGAGTCCGTCGGGCAGAAGGTGCGCCGGCCGGGCGAATACCTGACCGCCACCTACCGCGCGCTCGACATCGGCGCGGACGCCCCGGCCAACTTCACGTCGAACAACACGAACGTGAGCCCGATGGTCCAGGGCCTCGGCGACATCATGCGCAAGCTCGAGGAGTTCGGCCACGCGCCGATGGAGCTGCCCACGCCGAACGGGTACGCCGACGTGTACGTCGCCTGGACCTCGGCCGGCACCATGGTCAACCAGTGGAACGACGCGTACACCGCGATCACCGGCGGCCGGCGCCAGTTCACGTGGACCAAGCCCGAGGCGCTCATCGCCAACCCGCCGGGCACCGCGGGCGCATACCTCGACGCGCTCACCAAGAAGCTCATCAACGTGACGCTCGACAACGACCGCAAGACCGCGATCCTGCACATCGTGAGCCCGACGATGACCGCCTCCACCCCGGTGGACGCCACGTTCAACGGCGGCATCGCGTCGGTCATGCGCGCGATCTTCGCCACTCCCCACCACCACCTCCGGTAGGCGGCACACCATGGAGAAGCCAGTGCGGAAGAAGTTGCTCCACCCGGAGGTCCCGGACCTGCTGCGGCTCGGTCCCAACCGCTTCGAGGCCGCCCTGCGGGCCGAGGCCGAGGTGGTGAAGGAAGAGCAGAAGAGCGTTCGCGACCGGTACCTCGAGCTGTCCCGGCAGGAGGACGAGCAGGAGGACGGCCGGGGCGTCACCCGCCGCAAGTTCTTCGTCGGCGCCGCGGCCACCACCACGGCCCTCGCGACGAGCCAGTTCATCACCACGCAGGCCTCGTTCGCGGCCACCCCGACGGGCACGCTCATCCACGTGTTCCTCTACGGCGGGGCCGACGCCCTCTCGCTCTTCGCGCCGATGAACGACGCGACCCTGAACCGGGTCCGGCCGAGCTTCACGCTGCCGGAGAACACCTCGATCGCGCTCGACCGCGGGTTCGGGCTCAACGAGTCGTTCGCGCCGCTGAAGAAGTACCTCGACGCCGGCCAGCTCGCGTTCATCCCCGGCGTCAGCGACCGTCGGCTCGACCGCAGCCACTTCGCCGCCACGGACACCTGCCAGCTCGGCGGGCTCCCGGCCGAGACGGGCGGCATGGGCTGGCTGACGAACCTGGCCGACAAGCTCGGCCCCGGCACGGCATTCCGCGCGGTCGGCATCGGCTCGACGCTGCCCCGCTCCCTAGTCGGCGGCGGCGGCGCCCTGGCCCTCAACAGCGTGGCGTCGCTGAACGTCAACGGCGACGGCAAGTTCCGCCAGCCGACCGTCGACGCGATCAAGACGCTCTTCACCGGCGTCGACCACCCGATCGCGACCCCGGTCAAGGCCGGCATCGACGCGCTCACGCTCGCGAGCAAGCTGGCGCAGGAGGGCTACACGCCGGCGAACAACGCGAAGTACACCGGCGTCGGCAACGCCTTCAAGGAGCTCGCCCAGCTGATCAAGGGCGGCGCCAACGTCCGCATCGCCACGATCGGCATGGGCGGCTGGGACACCCACGAGAACCAGGGCACCCGGGGCGGCTACCTCGCCCAGCACTTCGGCGAGCTCGCGTCGGGCATGGCCGCGTTCTTCGACGACCTCGGCGCCGACCTCTCCGCCAACGTCACCGTGATGGTCTCGAGCGAGTTCGGCCGGCGCGTAGCCGAGAACGGCGGCGGCAGCGACCACGGCCACGGCGGCGGCGTGATCGTGCTGTCCGGCAAGAAGCTGGCGGGCAAGCTGCTGGGCACCTGGAACGGCCTCGACACCCTGGTCAACGGCGACGTGCCGGAGATGAACAACATGTTCTCGGTGTTCGGCTCCGTCGCGCAGGGCCGCTTCGGGCTGACGGATGCGGAGGTCGGCCAGATCTTCCCGCGCCAGACCTACACTCCAGTGAAGATCTACGCGTAGCTCCACCTACGCGTTCCAGGGGCGGCCCCGGTCCCGGGGGCCGCCCCTCTTTCCGTGCTTTCCGTGCGTCCCGGCTTTCAGCCCGATTCGGCGAGAACCTCCGCGGCCTGCCGCTCCTCCAGGACCAGGGAGTCGATGTGGTCGGGCGGCAGGCCCAGCGTCTGGCGCACCCGGAACCGCCCATTGGCGAGCATCAAGACGTCGAAGTCGGTGTGCAGATCGCTGCCCTGCAGGTCGGCGAGGTGCCCCAGCCGGCTGACGAGGCCGGCGGTGAACCAGCGGGCGGCCTGCTGCGGGTAGCCGTTGGTCTCGAGGGCCTCGCCGATCATGACGTACACGTCGAGGTTCTCCGGATGCAGGCGCCGGACCGTGGCGATCAGCGCGAGGGCCTCGTCGTCGCGGTTCCGGTCGAGCAGGAACGAGGCGTACATGGCCTGGGTGCTGCCGGGCTCGGCGTCCTCGATGCCGAGCGCCTCGCGGAACACCTCTTCGGCCCGGTCGTGCTCGCCGAGCATGGCGTAGTACTCGCCGGCATGGCAGAGGCTCTCGGCGTGTTCGGCGCAGCGGTGCCCGGCATGCACCGCAGTGAGAGCATCGGCGTGCGCGCGCCGCTCGGCGTCGGTCAGCGGCAGGAAATACTCATCGCCGGGCCGGTACTGCCCGTGCTTGCCACGTTTGCGTGCCATGACAGACCACCCTAGCGGCGCCGCCACGGTGCGCGACGGCCGTGGTGTGCGTCGGAGGCGGCGACCTTGGCGTGGGGCGGGGCCATGGTTCGCCGGCTGCCGTCTCGGGCAGGGCTCGGGTGCGGCGTCGGCGTCGATTGGCTCGTGCTCGGTTCTTCTGGTGGGGCGGCGACTTCTTTTGGTGGGAACGTGAGCAGGTCGGGCGTGACGCCATGGGCCTGGGTGTCGACGCGTCGGCCGCCGGACTCGGGGCGTTGTGCGTCCCGAATCCGGCGGCCGTGTCAGCGAGTGAGCGTCAGTCCTCGGCCTTGCCGGACTGCATGCCCGACGCGATGAGGTCCATGACGGTCGAGTCCTGCAGCGTGGTCACGTCGCCCAGGCTGCGGTTCTCGGCGACGTCGCGCAGCAGGCGGCGCATGATCTTGCCCGAGCGGGTCTTCGGCAGCTCCGCGACGAGCATGATCTGGCGGGGCTTCGCGATCGGGCCGAGGGTCTTCGCGACGTGGTTGCGCAGCTCCTGGATCAGGGCCTCGCCCGCCTCGCCCTCGGTTTCGACGCCGCCGCGCGGGATGGTGAACGCGACGATCGCCTGGCCCGTGGTCGGGTCGGTCGCGCCCACGACCGCCGCCTCGGCCACCTTCGGGTGGCTGACCAGCGCCGACTCGACCTCGGTGGTGGAGATGTTGTGGCCCGAGACGAGCATGACGTCGTCGACCCGGCCGAGCAGCCACAGGTCGCCGTCGTTGTCCTTCTTGGCGCCGTCGCCGGCGAAGTACATGCCGTCGAAGCGCGACCAGTAGGTCTCCTTGAACCGCTCGTCGTCGCCCCAGATCGTGCGGAGCATCGAGGGCCACGGCTCGCGGAGCACGAGGTAACCGCCGCCGCCGTTGGGCACCGAGTTGGCCTGGTCGTCGACCACGTCGGCGGAGATGCCGGGCAGGGGCCGCATGGCCGAGCCGGGCTTGGCCGCCGTCACGCCGGGCAGCGGGGAGATCATGATGGCGCCGGTCTCGGTCTGCCACCACGTGTCCACGATCGGACAGCGGTCACCGCCGATGTTCTCGCGATACCACATCCAGGCCTCGGGGTTGATCGGCTCACCGACCGAGCCCAGCAGGCGCAGCGACGACAGGTCGAACTGCTTGGGGATGTCGTCGCCCCACTTCATGAAGGTGCGGATCGCGGTCGGCGCGGTGTAGAGGATCGTCACGCCGTATTTCTGCACGATCTCCCAGAACCGGCCGCGGTGCGGGGTGTCGGGCGTTCCCTCGTACATGACCTGGGTGGCGCCGTTGGACAGCGGCCCGTAGACGATGTAGCTGTGCCCGGTGACCCAGCCGATGTCGGCGGTGCACCAGTAGACATCGCTGTCGGGCTTGAGGTCGAACACGGCGTGATGGGTGAAGCTGGCCTGGGTGAGGTAGCCGCCCGACGTGTGCAGGATGCCCTTGGGCTTGGCCGTGGTGCCCGAGGTGTAGAGGATGAAGAGCGGGTGCTCGGCGTCGAACGGCTGCGCGGCGTGCTCGGGGGCGGCGGTCTCCACCGTCTCGTGCCACCACAGGTCGCGCTCGGCGTTCCACTCGACGTCCTGGCCGGTGCGCCGGACCACGAGGACCTTCTCGATGCTCGGGGTGTTGACGACGGCCTCGTCGACGATGCTCTTGAGACCGCTGGGCTTGCCGCGGCGGAAGCCGCCGTCGGCGGTGATGACCAGCTTGGCGCTGGCGTCGTTGATGCGGCCGCTGAGCGAGTCGGCCGAGAAGCCGCCGAAGACGACCGAGTGTGTGGCGCCGATGCGGGCGCAGGCGAGCATCGCGACCGCGGCCTCGGGGATCATCGGCAGGTAGATCGCGACCCGGTCGCCGGCCACGACGCCGAGGTCGGTGAGCGCGTTGGCGGCCTGGCAGACCGAGCGGTGCAGGTCGGCGTAGGTGATCGTGCGGGTGTCGCCCGGCTCGCCCTCGAAGTGGATGGCGACCTTGTCGCCGCGGCCGGCCTCGATGTGGCGATCGAGGCAGTTGTAGGCCACGTTGAGCTGCCCGCCCACGAACCACTTCGCGAACGGCGGGTTGGACCAGTCCAGCACCTGGTCCCACTCCTTGGCCCAGCTCAGCCGGTGTGCCTGCTGCTCCCAGAACGCGAGGCGGTCCGCCCGGGCCTCGGCGTAGGCGCCTTCGGTGAGGTTGGCGGCGGCGGCGAACTCGGCAGGCGGCGGGAACTGCCGTGTCTCGTTGAGAAGGTTTTCCAAGGTCTCGCTCATCGCAGATGGCTCCTCGATGTGGTCCAGCTCTCGCACTGAGGCTAGTTGGGGGGTGTGACAGAAAAGAAGGCGCCTCTTCTCTAAACTTTGTTCACAGTAGCGGGACTGTACCGTCAACGGGTGCCGTCCGACCCCCTCGCCCCGCTGCTGGATCTCGCCGACGTCCGCCCCGCGCTCGATCAGGCCCGCGCGGCGGTCGACGCCGCCATGCGCCACCGGGCGCTGCGCCGCTCGGGTGGGCCGGTAGCAGCCGAGATCGCGCTGCGCACCTCGGTCGCCAGCGCCGCGCTCGACACCCACGGCTTCGATCTGGAGGGCGTGCGGGCGGGCGTGGTCACCGACCCCGTCGTGCAGGGTGCGCTGCGGGCCACGGCCGCGCTGGACGGGCTGTCGGGGACGTGGACGAAGGCGCCACGGCAGGTGCTGGCCAAGCTGCACACGCTGGTCGCGCGGGACGTGGTGGCCGCCGGCGAGCTGGGCCGGCCGGCCGACCCGGGTGTCGTGCCGCGCCTGGACGCGCTGGCCGCGCTGGTCACCGGGGGCACGAACGCGCCGGTGTTGTTGCAGGCGGCGGTGGTACACGGGGAATTGCTGGCGCTCAAGGCCTTCGCCGGGCCCAACGGGGTCGTCGCCCGAGCCGCGGCCCGGCTGACCCTCGTGGCGGGCGGGCTGGACCCGCGGGGACTGCTCGCGATGGATGTGGGGCACCGCAGCCGCGAACCCGAGTACGTCGGGTCGGCCAACGCGTTTGCCACCGGTACACCTGATGGCATTCGATCATGGCTGCGTCATTTCTCCGCGGCGACCGAGCGCGCCGCGGAGGAGTTGCTCGACGTGTGCGAGAAGGCCGCAGGGTAGGGGGTCCCCGCGGCCTTCCGGCACTCAGTTGCTGCTGCGGGCCCGAGCCGCCTTGACCACGTTGATGATCAGCACGATCGGCACGATGAACACGTACCAGATGATGTAGACCGACTCGGGGTCGCCGATCAGCAGGTACAGCCCGTAGCCGATGAAGGCCACGCCGATCACGACGTTGAGCACGCGCTGGCCGACCGAGTTGAGGCCGAAGCCGATCGCGCCGATGGCGATGCAGATGAGGCCGCTGACGCAGAGCAGGCCGATGTAGGCCAGCTCCTGGCCCGCGCTGATCTCACCTAGAGCAGCGTTCATGGGTGTTGCCTCCGGGGATGGATGGGGGTATGGCTGCGACAGCCTAGATCGCGTCTGCGATCTTTTGTGCCCCGTTTTCCCCGGACACAGTGGACGGCGCCTCGGTTGGGAGGCGCCGCCACACACGTCCGATCCGGGTTACCATGCGAGCACCTGAGTCCGTTGTCAGCGGTCCTTGCGGTTCCGCTGCAACGCGCCTACCGCGGCTGATCGCTCGTGGGTGCCCGGCGGCCGTGCACGAGGCCTTGACCTCGCACTTCCTTTTCTACGCCGCGTGAGGTCCGATCGGAACCCCCGAGCGCCAGAATGTGACTGGTGGGGCTCAGGAGGCGGGTGTCGCGGCGAGCCTGATCGCCATGACCGCGCTGCTCAGGAGGCGGGCGCTGCGGCCAGCTGGGCCGCTCGGGCCTTGCGGTGTTTGCTGTAGAGCGCGAGCCCGATCGCCACGACCGCGCCCAGCCCGATCGCGGCCGCCGCCACCGGCACGGCGGGGCGTTCGCGCAGGCGCCGGCTCAGCGGGATCGGGTGGCGGAAGTCGAGCATCGGCCAGCCGCGTTCGACCGCGATCCGGCGCAGCCCCCGGTCGGGGTTGACCGCGGTGGGGTGCCCGACCAGGCTCAGCAGCCCGGCGTCGGTGACCGAGTCGGAGTAGGCGTAGCAGGACGTCAGGTCGTAGTCGCGCTCGGTGGCGAGCTCCTTGACCGCGACGACCTTGTTCGGGCCCGCCGCGTAGAAGTCGATCTCTCCCGTGTAGCAACCGTCCTCGCCGACGTTCATGCGCGTGGCGATGATGTCGGTGATGCCGAGCTGCTCGCCGATCGGCCGGACCATCTCGTCGCCGGAGGTGGAGACGAGCACCACGTCGCGGCCCGCGGCGCGGTGTTCCTCGATCAACAGTGCGGCCTCGGCATAGATATACGGATTGATCAACTCGTCGAGTGTTTCCCGCACGATCTGCCGGACCTGCTCGGCGCGCCAGCCTTTGACCAGCGCCGCAAGATAGTCCCTGGTGCGAGCCATGGTCTGTTCGTCGGAGCCGCCGCCGACGCGGAAAATCAGTTGTGCGTAGGCACCTTTGATGACATCGCGGCGGCTGATCAGCCCGTCGCGATAGAACGGTCGACCGAAGGCCAAGGCACTCGACTTGGCGATCACCGTCTTGTCCAGATCGAAAAACGCGGCGCTACGCCCCACGGCGGGCAAGTGTAGCGTCGCGAGGCGGTCCGTGGTGTCCGGACTTGTCCAAAGCCGGTCCAAGGCCAGTCCAAAGGCCGACTGGATCACGCTCGGTCGCGTGCGATCACGCCTGAGTTACCCCACAGTGAAATATTGATTGGTGTCCTGGGCGTGTTGCGGGCCGGTCCTACTCGACGTATGGCGGTCGACTCAGGCATGCTTATGTTTGCGACGAGGTTTCACGTCATCATGGCGGAGCCCCGTTATTGACCCTCGGCGGTTGCACCCCCCGTAACCGCTGAGCGGGTTCGGCTCGACCCCCCCGGAGCCGAACCCCCGGCGACCCCCGTCACCCCCCGGCGGGGGTCGTCCCCTTCTCAGGCGCTTTCGCGCTTCGTGTGAGTTGCCGGATTTCGGCCACATGGCCTTTTGGGCGGCGGCTGCGGACATTCGCGGCGGTTAGCCCGTATTGACGCCGGGTGCTTTGTTGAGCGTTCACGGTTTCATGTTTTCGATTCGGTACCCGTAGGATCCCGCGCCCGTCCTGTCCGAATTTGTCAGCTTTCTCATAGCAGATCGACAGCGTCCGGGGACGTTGTCCACAAGCGGTCGGTTATCCACAGATCCGGCCCCGACGTCGAGCGGGCGGCGGTCCGAGCAGTCCAGGGTGGGCGCAGCCAGCCGAACCGCTCACGACCGTGGAGCCCTCCGTGCACCGACCACTGCTCGTCTCCGACGACCCCGCGCTGCTCGACCAGCTCGTCGACCTCGCCAACCGGCACGCGCTCGAGCTCGACGTGGCGCCCGGCCCCGATGTCGCCCGGCGCCGATATCGCTCCGCACCGCTCGTGCTCATCGGCGACGAGGCCGCGCCCGCACTCGTGCGCGCCGGGCTGCCCGAGCGCGCGGGGGTGATGCTGCTGACCCGAAGCCCTGGGATGGAACGGGTCGCGGGCCTCGCCGAGCACCTCGGTGCCGAGCGGATCGTGCGGATTCCCGACGGGGAGCCGTACCTCGTGCGCGAACTCCGCCGCGTCGCCACCGCCGTCCGCGGGCGGGTGCTGGCGTGCATCGGCGGCCGGGGCGGTGCCGGCGCGACGGTGCTTGCCGCCGGGCTCGCGCTCACCGCGGGTCGCGCCGGACTGAGCACCCTGCTCGTGGACGCCGACCCGCTCGGTGGCGGCGCCGACCTCGCGCTCGGCTGGGAGAAGCTCAAGGGCCTGCGCTGGCCCGCGATCGAGGACGCCGCCGACCCCGCCGACCTCCTCGCCGCCCTGCCCAGCCGCGAGGGCGTGGCGCTGCTGTCCTGCGGCCGCGACCCGGACACCGCCGGCGGGCTCCCGCCCGCGGCCATGGCCACCGCGCTCGACGCCGGCGGCCGCGGCCGCGACCTCGTGGTGGCCGACCTGCCCCGGCGCCTCGACGACGCCGCGACCCTGGCACTGCGGGCCGCCGACCTGGTGCTGCTCGTCGTCCCGGCCGAGATGCGCGCCTGCATGGCGGCCGCGCGCGTCGCCGCGACCCTTGCCCCGCACACCGATGCCGTCCAGATCGTCGTACGGGACCCGGGCCAGGTGCGGCCCCGCCAGATCGGCGACGTGCTGCGGCTGCCCGTCGCGGGCGCCCTGCACTCCGAGCGCGAGCTGCCCGCCCGCCTCGAGCGCGGCGGCGGCCCGGCGCACGACCGCCGCGGCTCGCTCGTCGCGCTCTGCCGCCACATCCTTGGCGGCGTCGGCCTCGGCCCGGTCAGTCCCGAGGCGGGAGCGGCAGCGTGAAGACCGGCACGACCCCACGCCTCGCGAAAACCGGCACGACCCCGCGCCTCGCGACACCCCCGGCCCTGCCCGCCATCGCCGGACGGCTCGCCGACGAGATGGCCGGCACCGGCCCGCTCGCGACGCTACTGGCCGACCCGAGCGTGACGGACGTGCTCGTCAACGGCGGCGAGATCTGGGTCGACCGCGGCGAGGGCAGCCTGCGGCGCGTGGCCGGGTCGATGGGCGACGAGGCCTACGTGCGCAAGCTCGCCCAGCGCCTCGCCTCCAACGCCGGCCGGCGCCTGGACGACGCGAGCCCGTTCGTGGACGTGCGCCTGCCCGACGGCACCCGCATGCACGCGGTTTTGCCGCCGGTGGCGCTGCGCGGACCGTACCTGTCGCTGCGCACCTTCCGCCGGCGCGCGTTCACCCTCGACGAGCTCGTGCGCTGCGGCACGCTCGACCCGGGCGCGGCCGGGCTGCTGCGGGCGGTGGTGGCGGCCCGGCTGCCGTATCTCGTGACCGGCGGCACGGGCACCGGCAAGACCACGGTGCTCGCCTCGCTGCTGTCGATCGTCCCGTTCGGCGAGCGCCTCGTGATCGTCGAGGACGCCGCGGAGCTGCGCCCGGCCCACCCGCACGTGGTCGCGCTGCAGGCCCGGGTCGCCAACGTCGAGGGCGCCGGCCAGGTGACCCTGCGCGACCTGGTGCGCCAGGCCCTGCGGATGCGCCCCGACCGGCTCATCGTGGGCGAGTGCCGCGGCGCGGAGATCATCGACCTGCTCGGCGCCCTGAACACCGGGCACGAGGGCGGGGCGGCCACGCTGCACGCCAACTCACCCGCCGACGTGCCGGCCCGGCTGGAGGCGCTGGGGCTCCTCGGGGGTGTGCCGCGGGCGGCCCTGCACGCGATGGTCGTCTCCGCGCTGCGGATCGTCGTGCACCTGCACCGCACCGCCACGGGCCGTCGCGAGCTCACCGAGATCTGTGTGCTCGCGCGGCACCCGGACCGTCACACCGCGGTCGTGATCACCGCTTGGCGGCGCGGGAGCGGGCCGGGGCCGGGCGCTACCGATCTCGCCGAGATGCTGGCGGCTCGGGGCGTGGAGGCGCCCGAGGCGGAGGGGCGCTGGAAGTACACGCCCGAGGGCGGCTGGTCGTGACCGCCATCGACCTGGCTCTGGTGGCCGGGGCACTGCTGGTGACGGGATGGGTCGCCTTCTGGCTGTGCGCCCGGAGCCCGGCCGCTCGCCTGGCGCGCGTGAGCCGGGAGGCGCGGCGCCGTCCCAACACGCGGCCCCGGCTGGAGCAACTGCTGCTGCGGCGGCCGGCGCGCGTGTGTTCGGCGGTGCCGCTGCTGGGCGCGGGCGGGGCACTCGTGATCGAGGGGCCGGTCGCGGCGTTGCTCATCGGGGTGTACTCCCTGATGGCCCTCCTCGCCGTCCGCCGCCACCTGCTCCGGCGAGACGGCGAGCGGCTCGTGACGGGCCTGCTCGACGCCGTGGACGCAACGGCCGAGGGCCTGCGGGCGGGAGCGCTGTCCGACGGCTCGAACCTGAACGCTCTGCTCGCGGACCCGGCTCCCTCGAAGGGCGTCCCGATCGCGGGCTCCACCGCGAGCGGTGGTCCGGTGCGCTCGGACGGGCCCGCGGTGGAAGCGGCCCGGGCTCGGCTCGGCGCGGCGTACCGGCTCAGCGAGAGCCTCGGCGTCCCGCTCGTCGAACTGCTCGAACGCGTCGAGGCCGACCTGCGGTCCGGGCAGGCCCTGCGCGCCGACATGGCCGCACAGCTGGCCGGGGCCCAGACCTCGACCGCGGTGCTGCTCCCGTTGCCGCTGCTCGGCCTATGGGTGGGCGCGTCGGTCGGCGTCGACCCGGCCCGGCAGCTCCTGCACACACATCTCGGCGCCGCGTGCGCGGTGACCGCGGTCGGGATGCAGTGGCTGGGCCTGCTGTGGACGAGCCGGATGGTCAGCGCGGCGACGGCGGAGGTCCGCTGATGGAGGCCTGGATCTGCTGGCGGCTCCCGCTCGGCCCGCGGGTGTCCGTGTCGTTCGGCTGCTGGCTCGTGGGACCGCACGTGGCTCGCGGCGGCCTCGGGATCGGCGTCCTGGTCGGTGGCCGGGTGGAGGTGCGGTCGTGAAGGCCTGGAAGCGCTGGCCGGCCGCGTTGGCGGCCGGGGCGGCGACGGCGCTGGCCGTCGGCGGAGGCAACGGGGTCGTCGTCGGGCTGGTCGTGGCCGGCGGGTGCTTCGTGATGCTCGGCCGCGCGGAGCCGGCTCATGTGCGGCGGGAGCGGGCGACCGCCCGGTCCGATCTGCCCTTCGCGGCGGATCTGCTCGCGGCCGCGCTGCGGGCCGGTGCGCCGCCCGATCGCGCCGCGCTCGCAGTCGGGGAAGCGCTTGGCGGGCCGGTCGGCGAGCGGCTCGTCCGGGCCGGGAGGGCGCTGCGGCTCGGGGCGTCGCCCGAGAAGGCCTGGGGGCAGCTGGCCGATCTGCCGGGCGGGGAGCGATTCGCTCGGGCCGCGACTCGTAGTGCGGAGCATGGGCTCGCGCTCACGCGGACGCTCGACCGGCAGGCTTCCGACCTGCGGGTGGCCCGGGCGGCGGCCGCCGGCGCCTCGGTTCGGCGCGTGGGGGTGCTCGCGATCCTGCCGGTGGCGATGTGCTTCGTGCCCGCGTTCGTCCTTGTCGGGATCGTGCCGCTCCTCGCCGCGTTCGTCCGTGGCGTCTTCACCGCGCTGTGAGGTGTGCCGTTCCCATCGCGCGGCGAGGGCTGCTCCCACCGCGCGGCGAGGGCTGCTCCCACCGCGCGGTAAGGGCTGCTTCCGCGGTGGTGGGAGTCCGCGCTCCGTGTGGCGCGCTGCCTCGCCGTGTCTTCACCGCGCTGTGAGCGTGCCGCGCCCGCCGCGGCGAGGGCTGCTCCCGCCGCGCGGCGAGGGCTGCACGCGAGGCGGTGAAAGTCCGCGCTCCGTGTGGCGCGCCGCCTCGCTGCGCTGAACCGACACAACGAGAAGTCCCAATTCCTGAAGGAGAGACATGCACGTGGCAAAAGACCGTTTTCTGGCCCTGGTTCGGCGGGACGACGGGGCGATTTCCATCGAGTACGCGGCGTTGGTCATCGTCGGGATCATCATCGTCGGGGTGCTGCTCGGCATCGCTCACTCGGATGCGATGCGGGTCCACCTCACCGAGCTGATCATGAAGGACCCGGCGTGACTGCCCGGGGGAGGGCGGCCGTTCCGCCGTGGCGCGGGTTCTTCGCGCCAGTCACGCCGGTCACGCTTCCGGTCGAGACCGTCCCGGAGCCGAAGCCGAAGCCGGCGTCGGCATCGGCGTCGGGCAAGAGTGCGCGGCATCGGCGAAGACGGGCGGTGGCGGCCAGTCATCGAGGGCATCGCGAGCGCGGGTCGGCCGCGCTCGAGGTGGCGATGACGATCCCCGTCCTGCTGCTGCTCCTGATGACCGGGGTCATCTCGCTCACGGTGCTGACCAACAAGATCTCGGTGATCGACAGTGCCGGGACGGCGGCCCGGGCCGCGGCTCGGGGGGAGCAGGTGCCGCAGCTGGGCTCGGGGACCGAGGTGGTCGCCGTCGTGCACGACGGCGACGTGGTGCGGGTGACCGTGCGGCGGAAGGTGACCAGCCCGATCTTCGCGGGGTTCTTCGTCGAGCAGACGGCGGTGGCGATGGTCGAGCCGCAGGCCGCCGCCGGGCCGTGAAGCGGGGACTGGGCGCAGGGCTGGGGAGAGGAGGGCGGGAGCGCGGGTCGGCGTCGCTGATCTGCCTCGGGGTCGGGCTGGCATTGGTGGCGCTGGCCATCGGGATCTTGGCCGCGGGTGAAGTCGTCGTGGCTCGGCATCGGGCGCAGAACGCGGCCGACTTCGCGGCGCTGGCCGGGGCGCTGATGGCGGCCCGTGGAAAGGGGGCGGCCTGTGCGGCGGCCGAGCGGTTCGCGGTGGAGAACGGAGGGCGGCTTGCGGAGTGCGAGGTCGGTGGGCCGATCGTCACGGTGACGGTGGAGGTGCGCACTCGGAGCGGGATCGTGGCCAAGGCCAGAGCTCGGGCCGGGCCGGCGCAGGGCGCGGAAGCCACAGAGCTGGGCGAGGAAGCCGTAGAGCAGGGCGGGGAAGACCAGGGCCCGTGGGTGGTCCCGTCGGGGCGCGGGCGGAGCGGCACGCATGAGGGGCCCGGCGTGAGGGGCCGGGAGAGTCGGGAGAGGGGAGTGCGTTTGAGCGAACGTTGACCTGGTGTGAGGGGGCCCGGACTGGCGAATCCGGGCCCCCTCGACACGCGATCATGGCCTCGGCCGGTTCGTCGCCCGCCGCGACCAGGCGCGCTGCTCGCGGTCCTCGCCCGGCGCTGCGCCCCCGTCAGGTGCGTTGCAGGACCAGACCGTCGCGGAGCGCCATGGGCGGCGTGGACCCGCTCGCCGAGCGCCTCGTCGGGGGTGAGGAGGCCCGTAGCCGCTGCGTGCCGTCAGATGCGTTACGGGACCAAGCCGTCGCGGGGCACCACGGCGGCGCGGACCCGCTCGCCGAGCACGCCGTCGGGGTGAGAAGGCGCGCGTGTGTTGCAGGCCGGGAAGAGGAGGCTGCGTGGCGTCAGATGTGTTGCAGGACCAGGGACAGGAGGCGCGCGGACTCGGGCTTGTTCAAGGGGTTGTTGCCGTTGCCGCACTTCGGGGACTGCACGCACGACGGGCAGCCGTTCTCGCAGCGGCACGCTCGGATTGCGTCGTGCGTTGCTCGCAGCCAGGTCGCGGCCGTCTCGAAGGCTCGTTCGGAGAAGCCGGCGCCGCCAGGATGGCCGTCGTACACGAAGATCGTGGGCAGGCCGGTGTCCGCGTGGGCCGCGGTCGACAGGCCGCCGATGTCCCAACGATCGCACGTCGCGATCAGCGGCAGCAGGCCGATCGCCGCGTGCTCCGCGGCGTGCAGGGCGCCCGGCCACTCCACGTCGGGGATTCCGGCCTCGTCCAGGGCGTCGGGGTCGATGGTCCACCAGACGGCGACGGTACGCAGGATTCGCTCCGGCAGGTCGAGCTGGACGCTGTCGATCACCTCGCCCGACATGAGCTTGCGGCGCTGGTAGCTCACCACCTGGTTGGTCACCTCGACCTCGCCCAGCGACAGGGTGATGGGCCCCGCGGTTCGGGTCGAGCGCACGGAGAGGATCACCATCGAGGTCACATCGCGCGGGTGAGTGCTCCAGTCCGGGTCCTCCGCGTGGACGAGGGCGCAGTTGTCGGCGAGGTCGAGCTTGTCGACAACGTAGGTGGCGCCGCGGTGGAGGTACACGGCGCCGTCGTGCACCTGCTGGTGGGCCGAGCCGGTGTCCACGGTGCCCAGCAGGCGACCCGTCGACGACTCGACTACGGCGATCGGGCCGCCGCCCGCGCCGCGGAGGTCGACGTCGGGGCGGTCGCGCTCGGTCCAGTACCAGCCGGCGGGGCGCTTGCGGAGCATGCCGGCGGCGACCAGGGCGTCCAGGAGGTCGCGGGTGGTCGGGCCGAAGAGCTCGACGTCGGCCTCGGTCAGGGGGATGTCGGCGGCGGCGCAGCAGAGCTGCGGGGCCAGGACGTGCGGGTTGGCGGGGTCGAAGACCGTCGCCTCGACCGGGCGGCCGAAGAGGGCCTCGGGGTGATGGACGAGGTAGGTGTCCAGGGGATCGTCGCGGGCGATGAGAGTACAACTGGCGGCTCTTCCCGCTCTTCCGGCGCGACCGGCCTGCTGCCACAGCGACGCCATCGTGCCGGGGTAGCCGCACATGAGCACCGCGTCGAGGCCGGTCAGGTCGACGCCGAGCTCCAGGGCGTTCGTGGAGGCCAGGCCCAGGAGGCGCCCGTCCAGGAGGTCGCGTTCGAGGGCGCGGCGGTCCTCGCGGAGGTAGCCGGAGCGGTAGGCGGCGACGCGCGCGCCCAGGCCGGGGACGGCCAGGTCGAGGTTGTGCCGGGCCATGGTGGCGACGAGCTCGGCGCCCTTGCGGGAGCGGACGAACGCCAGGGTGGGGGTGCCCCGGGCGACGGAGTCGGCCAGCAGCGAGGCCGTCTCGCTGAGTGACGAGCGGCGGGGGCCGTCGTCGGTCAGCAGTGGCGGCTCCCAGAGGCGGAAGGTGATCTCGCCGCGCGGGGAGGCGTCGTCGACGAAGGGCTCGCAGCGGACCCCGGTCAGGCGCAGCGCCGACGCGGCGGGGTCGCCCGAGGTCGCCGAGGCCAGGACGAACACCGGAGCGCTGCGGTAGCGGGCCGCCACCCGGCGCAGGCGGCGCAGGACGTGCGCGACGTGGGAGCCGAAGACTCCGCGGTACGCGTGGCACTCGTCGACCACCACGTAGGCGAGCCCGCGCAGGAACCGCGACCAGGCCCCGTGGCCGGGCAGGATGCCGTGATGGAGCATGTCGGGGTTGGTGAGGACCACCCGCGCGTGCTGGCGGACCCAGTCGCGCTCCTCGCGGGAGGTGTCGCCGTCGTACGTGGCCGGGTAGAGGCCGGGAACGCCGAGCTCCGTCAGCGAGCGGAGCTGGTCGGCGGCGAGGGCCTTGGTCGGGGCGACGTACAGCACCGTGGCCCGCGGATCGGTGAGCAGCCGGGCGAGCGCGGGCAGCTGGTAGGCAAGCGACTTGCCGGACCCGGTGCCGGTCGCGACCACCGTGTGGGTGCCCTCCCAGGCCGCGGTGGCCGCCTCCGCCTGGTGCCGCCAGGGCTCGAAGCCGAAGGCCGCACGCAGATCCGGCGGCACCCAGTCCGGCCACGGGACGACGGTGCCGGCGCGGCGCGGGAGCGTTTCGGTGTGGAGCAGCACGTCAGCACTCTAAAACACCTGTTCGAAAGGTGAATCACGGTACACGCCGGGCGAATGTGGGAATGGGGGTGGAGCGTCGCCTGACGGGGGCGTCGATGGTTAGATGCCCCTGGAGGGCTCGCACATTCTGGCCGCCAGAGGAGGAGGTCCGCATGGAGCTGTCGTTGTCGGCGTACGACTCCGGCGACCACAAGGTGCTCGAAGTCGGCGGTGAGGTGGACGTCTACACCGCCCCTCGCCTGCGCGAGAAGCTCGTCGAGCTCGTGGAGCAGGGCGCCCGGCACGTGGTGGTCGACCTGAGCCGGGTGGAGTTCCTCGACTCGACCGGGCTCGGCGTGCTCGTCGGCGCGCTCAAGCGGCTTCGCGCGGTCAACGGGTCGTTCGGGCTGGTCTGCGCGCACGAGCGGCTGCTGAAGATCTTCCGCATCACCGCCCTGGACCGCGTCTTCCAGCTGTACGACACCGTCGATGCCGCGATCGCCGCCAGCGGCGCGGGCACCGACTCCCCGGCGTAGGTCCATGCCGACGGTACGACTCTCCTTCTCTCCCGCGCCGGCGCACGTCCGGACCGCCCGGCTCGTCGGGGTGGCCGTCGCGCGCCGTGCCGGCGTGGCCGAGGAGCTGCTCGAAGAGGTTCGCCTGGCGATCGGCGAGGCGTGCTCCCGGGCCGTCGCGCTGCACCGCTCCCACGGCCTCGACGCCCTGGTCGACGTGGCGATGGCCGACGGCGACCGCTTCACCGTGCGGGTCGTGGACCGGGCGGCCAACGGCGCGATGGTGCACCGCACGCCGCAGGACGAGGCCGTCGTGCTGCTCTCCGATCCCGCCCTGCCGCTGACGACACCGCCGGACCTGCTGGCGGAGGAGGCGGTCGCGGCCCGGATGGGCCTGGCCCTGCTGGCCGGCCTCGTGGACGACCTGAACGTGTCCGAATTATCCGAGGGTGTCGGCACCGAGGTCCGTATGTCCTGGCCGCTGGAGCGGTCCAGCGACTGACGCGTGGTCAGTACGTGAGCGAAGCGGAGTGGCCGCTCACTGGCCAGCACAGGGTGAAACGCGCGTCGGCGTGAGAAAATCGACAAAGAGCGATTATGCAAACACGCAAGTCGGTGTGACCACTGACACGTGATCCGGCTAGAGTACGGCGATCGTGTATGACGTCCCTGGTCATTGGGTACCTCGGGCGCTCAGCACGCTCCCCGCGGGGAGAATCGCCGCCGGCCTGACCGCTCGCGGCGCTGTCATGTGTCGGTACAGGAGGACAACGAATGTCCGTACAACTCGTCGCAGCCGGCGAGATTTCCCTATCCGGGAGCAATCTGACCTACATCGTCGTCGCGCTGGTCATCGCCCTCGTGGCGCTCGGCTTCGCCGCCGCGCTGGTCAAGGCGGTCCTGTCGACAGGTCGAGGCACCCCGAAGATGCAGGAGATCGCCGGGGCGGTGCAGGAGGGCGCCAGCGCGTACCTCGTGCGTCAGTTCCGGACCCTCGGCATCTTCGTCGTCATCGCGGTGGTGCTGCTGTTCCTGCTCCCGGTCAACGATGCTGGTGACAACGAGACGATGATCAAGATCGGCCGGTCGGCGTTCTTCGTCGTCGGCGCGGTCTTCTCGGCCTTCATCGGCGGCGCCGGCATGGCGCTGGCCACCCGCGCCAACCTGCGCGTCGCGGCGGCGGCCCGAGAGGACGGCGGCCGCGAGAAGGCGATGCAGATCGCGTTCCGCACCGGTGGTGTGGTCGGCTTCCTCACCGTGGGCCTGGGCCTCTTCGGCGCCGCCCTCGTGGTGCTGATCTTCAAGGACCGCGCGCCGATCGTGCTCGAGGGCTTCGGCTTCGGCGCGGCGCTGCTCGCGATGTTCATGCGGGTCGGCGGCGGCATCTTCACCAAGGCCGCGGACGTCGGCGCCGACCTGGTCGGCAAGGTCGAGCAGGGCATCCCCGAGGACGACCCGCGCAACGCGGCGACCATCGCCGACAACGTGGGTGACAATGTGGGTGACTGCGCCGGTATGGCGGCGGACCTCTTCGAGTCCTACGCCGTCACGCTGGTCGCGGCGCTGATCCTGGGCCGTGCCGCCTACGGCGAGCAGGGCCTGGTGTTCCCGCTGATCGTCTCGACCGTCGGCGTGATCATCGCGATCCTCGGTGTTGCGCTCACCCGCCTGCGCAAGTCCGACCGCAACGGGCTCGTCGCGATCAACCGGGCGTTCTACATCTCCGCCGTCGTCTCGGCGATCCTGGTCAGCGCGGCCGCGCTGTTCTACCTGCCCGCCAAGTGGAGCGGCCTGACCGGCAGCACCACGGCGCTCGACGCCCTCAAGAACGCCTCGGGTGACGACGCGCCGCCGTTCGGCCCGCACGTCACGGCCATCATCGCCGTCGTCATCGGCATCGCGCTGGCCGCGATCATCCAGGCCCTGACCGGGTACTTCACCGAGACCGAGCGCCGCCCGGTCAAGGACATCGGCAAGAGCGCGCTGACCGGCCCCGCCACGGTCGTGCTCGCGGGCGTCAGCGTCGGCTTCGAGTCGGCCGTCTACTCGGCCATCGTCATCGGCGCGGGCGTCTTCGGCGCCTTCCTGCTCGGTGGCGGCTCGATCACCCTCTCGCTGTTCGCCGTCGCCATGGCCGGCACCGGCCTGCTCACCACCGTCGGTGTCATCGTCGCCATGGACACCTTCGGCCCGATCAGCGACAACGCGCAGGGCATCGCCGAGATGTCCGGCGACATCGACGAGGCCGGGGCCCGCACCCTGACCGAGCTCGACGCGGTGGGCAACACCACCAAGGCGATCACCAAGGGCATCGCGATCGCCACCGCCGTGCTGGCCGCGACCGCCCTCTTCGGCTCGTACACCGACACGATGAAGAACGCCCTCCTCAGCGCCGGGGAGAAGGCCGACGACGCGGCCACCGCGATCCTGCTCAACGTGGCCAACCCGGGCAACCTGGTCGGCCTGCTCGTGGGCGCCGCGGTCGTGTTCCTGTTCTCCGGCCTCGCCATCAACGCCGTGGCCCGCTCCGCGGGTGCGGTCGTGTTCGAGGTCCGGCGGCAGTTCCGCGAGTTCCCGGGCATCATGGACGGCTCGCAGCGGCCGGAGTACGGCAAGGTCGTCGACATCTGCACCCGCGACGCCCAGCGTGAGCTGATCACGCCGGGTCTGCTCGCGGTCCTGGCGCCCATCGCCGTCGGCTTCGGCCTCGGCGTCGGCCCGCTGGCGGCCTACCTCGCCGGCGCGATCGGCACGGGCACGCTCATGGCGGTCTTCCTGTCCAACTCCGGCGGCGCGTGGGACAACGCGAAGAAGCTGGTCGAGGACGGGGTCCACGGCGGCAAGGGCTCGCCGGCCCACGCCGCGACGGTCATCGGCGACACCGTCGGCGACCCGTTCAAGGACACCGCCGGCCCGGCCATCAACCCGCTGATCAAGGTGATGAACCTGGTCGCCCTGCTGATCGCCCCCGCCGTGGTCACCATGACCGTCGGCAACGGCAACCAGTTCGCCCGCTACGCCATCGCGATCGTCGCGGTGCTGATCATCGCCGCCGCGGTGCTGGTCAGCAAGCGCAAGTCGGTGGCGGTCGACGCCGGCGACGGCAACGGCGCCTCCTCCACGGAGAGCACGTCGGAGAAGGTCACCGCGTAACGAGGCACCCGCACGACAACGCCCCGGCCGACACTCGGCCGGGGCGTTGTGTTTCTCGAACAGACGATCGGATCTACGCTGCATCTATGCGAGCCGTCCGGGTCCTAGTCGCCGCCCTGACCCTGTGTCTGGCCGGGTGCGGCCAGGACGGCGTGGAACCGAAGCAGTGGGCGAAGCAGGTGTGTGTCGCGCTGACCCCCTGGCGGGCCGAGATCGCCGACCTGACCAGCAAGGCCCAGCAGCAGCTCCAGGCGGCCAAGACGCCGGCCCAGACCAAGACGAACATCGTGGACCTGCTCTCGGGGGCCGAGGCGTCCAGCGAGAAGGCCCGGGCCGGGGTCGACGGCGCCGGGGTGCCCCGGGTCGACGACGGCGCGCAGGTGGCCGAGCGGTTCACCGCGTCGCTGGCCAAGGCCCGCGACGCCTACGGCAACGCCAAGCGGACCGTGTCCGGGATCCCCACCGACAACGCGAAGACCTTCTACGGCGAGGTCGGCAAGGCGTTCACGACGCTCAAGGACGAATACGAGCGCAGCGCCATCGACCCGGCCCACGTCGGCCCGTCCGACCTCCAGAAGGCGTTCGACGAGGTGCCCGAGTGCCGATGACCCCCACCCGCGCCCGGCAGCTGTCGCTGTTCGGGGTCGAGGCGCGCCCGCCGGCGCCGCTCGACCTCGAGGGGCTGCTGGCCGGGGCCGGGCAGGTGGGCCGGATGGGCGGGACCGGGCGGGTCTCGATCGTGGTCGACGACGCCTGGCGCGGCGCGGTGCTGCGGGCCGAGCTGGAACTGCGCGGGCTGACCGTGACCTGCGAGCCGACCGGCGAGGAGGACCGGTGGCAACTGCGGACGTCGTACTCCGCCCTGCTCGCCCCCCTCGCCGCCGTCTGGCTGGACGACAGTGGCGCGAAGGTGTCCCCGCCCACGCTGGCGCTGGACGGGCGCCGGCTGCGGCTGTGGGTGGCGGCGGCGGGCACCTACGACGGGCCGCGCTCCTACCTGCTGCGCCTCGCCCCGCGCCCGGTGACGCCGCCGGAGGTCCTCGAGATCGACGAGATCGTCTTCGAGCCGCTTGAGCTGGAGGAACCACCCCCTCAGGCGCCCCCGAGGCCGAAAAGCGAGGTTCCGAACGTCCGTAAGCGCAAGAGCGAGAGCAAAATCACATCCTTCGATCCCGGGCCGGACGAGTTCGCCGATGCCGAGGAGGTCTTCGACGCCGGCGAGTGGGTCGACGACCTGCCCGCGGTCGAGCTGGACCCCATCACGCCCGATGTTGAGCGCGAGCCGACGGTCATCGACCGGCAGGTGGCCGACAACTGGATCGCCGTCGGCGACGCGCTCGTGGCGGTCGGGCTGCCCGCGGTGCTCGTCGGGGCCGACTCCGGCGACCCGGCGTACCGCATCGTGGGACCCAGGCGTATCAGCCGCCTCGCGGAGCTGGTGGGCGAGGTTCCGGCCGAGGCGCCCGCCGGCGTCTGGCCCGCCTAGCCGCAGATCACCCCCCGTAGGATGATCGAGCCGCTCCGTATATGTGATTTCCCGCGAACGGCCCCGACAAAACGGCATAAACCAGGCACGTAGCGCGACACGTTGACAAGATCCGGCAGGTCGCGGTTGTGCATGGGTGTACCGTGGCGCCGATCGGCGTGTCGTAAGCCGACAGCCGGGACGTCCCATTGCGCAACTCGGCGCCAAAGCGAGCGTTACGTTTGACGTCTGTCCGTCCGCACCGGGGAGAACTGTGCCGAACTCCGCCAACACAAAGCGGCTGGTGATCGTGGAGTCGCCGGCGAAGGCCAAGACGATTTCGGGTTATCTCGGCCCGAATTACCTCGTCGAGGCGAGTTTCGGCCATGTCCGTGACCTGCCGGTGGGCAAGAAGGACATGCCCGACGCGCTGAAGAGCAAGCCCTGGGCGTACCTCGGCGTCGACATCGACAACGATTTCACCCCGGTCTATATCATCTCCGCCGACCGCCGGAAGCAGATTTCGCGGCTGAAGGACCTGCTGAAGCAGGCCAGCGAGGTCTACCTCGCCACAGATGAGGACCGCGAGGGCGAGGCCATCGCCTGGCACCTGCTCGAGACGCTCAAGCCCAAGGTGCCGGTCAAGCGGATGGTCTTCCACGAGATCACGCGCCCCGCCATCCAGGCCGCCGTCGCCAACCCGCGCGAGATCAACCGCTCGCTGGTCGACGCCCAGGAGGCGCGGCGCATCCTGGACCGCCTCTACGGCTACGACGTGTCCACGGTGCTGTGGAAGAAGGTCCAGCGGGGCCTGTCCGCCGGCCGTGTGCAGTCGGTGGCGACCCGGATCGTGGTCGAGCGGGAGCGGCAGCGGATGAAGTTCCGCTCGGCCGAGTACTGGGACATCATCGCCCGCCTGCTCCCCGAGAACGACACGCGCACGTTCAACGCGACGCTGATCGCGATCGACGGCGACCGCGTGGCGACCGGGCGCGACTTCGACCCGGAGACCGGCCGGGTCCGGCCGAACGCCGGGGTCATCCACCTCGACGAGACCGGCGCCCGCGGGCTGGCCGCCCGGCTCGAGGGCCAGCGGTTCACGGTCACCCGGGTCGAGGAGAAGCCCTACCGCCGCAAGCCGTATCCGCCGTTCATCACCTCGACGCTGCAGCAGGAGTCGGCCCGCAAGCTGCGGATCTCCTCGGCGCAGACCATGCGCATCGCGCAGCGGCTGTACGAGAACGGCTACATCACCTACATGCGTACCGACTCGGTGAACCTGTCCGAGGCGGCGATCGCGGCCGCGCGCCAGCAGATCCACGACCTCTACGGGGCGGCCGCGGTGCCGCCGCAGCCCCGGCGGTACACCGGCAAGGTCAAGAACGCCCAGGAGGCGCACGAGGCCATCCGCCCCGCGGGCGACAGCTTCCGCACGCCCGGCGACGTGGCCAAGGAGCTCAGCGCCGACGAGCTGAAGCTGTACGAGCTGATCTGGCAGCGCACGATCGCCTCGCAGATGAACGACGCGGTCGGGAACTCGACCTCGGTGCGCATCAACGCCGTCACCCCGGCCCAGGAGTCCGTCGACTTCGGCGCCACCGGCAAGACGATCACCGACCCCGGCTTCCTGCGGGCCTACGTCGAGTCCTCCGACGACGAGACCGCCGAGGCCGACGACGCCGAGCGCCGGCTGCCGGTGCTGGTCAAGGGCCAGCCGCTGACCGAGAAGGGGCTCACCCCGGCCGGCCACACCACCCAGCCGCCGCCCCGCTACACCGAGGCCTCGCTGGTCAAGGCGATGGAGGAGCTCGGCATCGGGCGCCCGTCGACCTACGCGTCGATCATGGAGACGATCAACAACCGCGGCTACGTGTTCAAGCGCGGCCAGGCGCTGATCCCGTCGTTCCTGGCCTTCGCGGTGATCGGGCTGCTCGAGCAGCACTTCCCGCGGCTGGTCGACTACGACTTCACCGCCTCGATGGAGAACGTGCTCGACGAGATCGCCAACGGCGACGAGAGCGCGGTGAACTTCCTGCACCCGTTCTACTTCGGCGGCGACACCGGCGACGAGGGCTCCGTGCCCCGTCAGGGCGGCCTGCAGCGGATGGTCACCGAGCGCCTCGGCGAGATCGACGCGCGCGGCATCAACTCCATCCCGCTGTTCCGGGACGAGGCCGGGCGTGACGTCGTGGTCCGGGTCGGCCGCTACGGCCCCTACCTGCAGCGCACGCTCCCCAACCCGCCCGAGGGTGAGGAGGGCGACCGCGCGCCGGTGCCCGACGGCATCGCGCCGGACGAGCTCACCCCCGAGAAGGTCGCCGAGCTCTTCGTCGGCGGCCAGGGCGGCGAGCGCAAGCTGGGCGAGCACCCCGACACCGGCGAGCTGATCGTGGTCAAGGCCGGCCGCTACGGGCCCTACGTGGCCAGCGGCGACAAGACCTCCTCGCTGCTGGGCAGCCAGAGCCCGGAGGAGCTGACCCTCGAGCAGGCCCTGCAGCTGCTCACCCTGCCGCGGGTGGTCGGCAACGACGCCGAGGGCAACGAGATCACCGCTTCGCCGGGGCGCTACGGGCCGTACATCAAGCGCGGCACCGACACCCGCTCGCTGGCCGACGAGGCGCAGCTGTTCACCCTGACGGTCGAGGAGGCGCTGGAGCTGCTGGCCGCGCCGAAGACCCGCGGGCGCGCCGCCGCCAAGCCGCCCCTGCGCGAGATGGGCGCGGACCCGGCGACCGAGAAGCCGCTGGTCATCAAGGACGGGCGATTCGGCCCGTACGTCACCGACGGCGAGTTCAACGCCTCCCTGCGCCGCGGCCAGGCGGTCGACACGCTCACCCTGGACGAGGCGAGCGAGATGCTGGCCGAGAAGCGCGCGAAGGGCCCGGCGCCGAAGAAGGCCCGCCCGGCGGCGAAGAAGGCGGCTCCGGAGAAGAAGGCGACCAAGGCCACGGCCGCCAAGAAGACCACGACCGCCGCGAAGAAGGCGGCGCCCGCGAAGAAGGCGGCCCCCAAGAAGGCCACCTCGTCGCGCAAGAAGACGGAAGACTAGGCGCCGAGGACCCGTTCCGTGTAGACGTTCGCGAACACACGGTTCGGGTCCAGCTTGTCGCGCATCGCGGTGAAGTCGGCGAAGCGCGGGTACGCCTGGGCCAGCGACTCGGCCGTGCGGAAGTTCATCTTGCCCCAGTGCGGGCGCCCGCCCAGCGGCGTCGTGACCTCCTCGAACCGGCGGAAGTACTCCTCGTAGGGCGCGCCGGCGTACTGGTGGATGGCGATGTACGCGTTGTCGCGCCCGTAGCCGTGCGACAGCCAGATGTCGTCGGCCGCCGTGAAGCGCACCTCGACCGGGAACTGGATCTTGTACGGCAGCCCGTCCACGATCTTCCGGAGCCCGTCGAAGGCCTCCCGCAGCGCCTCGCGGGGCAGCCCGTACTCCATCTCGACGAACCGGACCCGGCGCGGGGTGCAGAAGACCTCGTGGGAGGTCGCGGTGTACGTGCGCGCGGAGAGCGCCCGGGCGGAGATGCGGCTGACCGTCGGTACCGTCGAAGGAACGGCGCGACCGAGACGGCACGCGGCCCCGAAGACCGTGTTGGACAGGAAGTCGTCGTCCAGCCACCGGCGCCAGCCCGGCAGCGGGGTGTCCGCGGCCGGCACGATGTTGTTGCGCTTCATCTGCACGCGGTCGGTGTAGGGGAACCAGTAGAACTCGAAGTGGTCGTTGCCCCCGACGTGCTCGTCCAGGCCCGACCAGACGTCGTCGAGGCTCGCCGGGCGCTCGTCGGCCCGCAGCGTGAACGTCGGCACGCAGCGCAGGGTCACCGAGGTGAGCACGCCGAGCGCGCCGATGTTGACCCGCGCCGCGGCGAACAGGTCCGGATTCTGCGTCGCCGAGCAGGACAGCTCCGTGCCGTCCGCGGTGACCAGGGTCAGCGCCTCGATGAACGTGGACAGGCAGCCGTACTTGGCCCCGGTGCCGTGCGTGCCCGTCGACAGCGCGCCGGAGATGGTCTGCGCGTCGATGTCGCCGAGGTTGGGCATCGCCAGCCCGTTGGCGGCCAGCGTGGCGTTCAGCGTGGAAAGCTTCATCCCTGCCTGGACCGTGACCAGGCTTTCGTCCACCCGGACGAGGGACGCCATCCGGTCCAGCTCCACCCGAACACCATCCGTCAGGGCCGTCGGGGTGAAGCTGTGGCCGCTGCCGACGGCCTTCACCGTCAGCCCCTCGGCGGCCGCCGCGCGGAGGAGTTCTCCCAGCTCAGAGGCGCTGCCGGGGTGGGCGACCCGGGCGGGGGTCGCGGTCTGGTTGCCGGCCCAGTTGGTCCACGGAGAAGTCACGAAACCTGAGTACCCTTCATGTATGCCCCCCGTCAATCACAAGGGTGAAATGCCCTATCCGTCGATCGTGCCCGGTCGTTGACGTGAGTAGGTTTCAAAGGCGGGCAACTGGGCTATGGGCCAGGCCCGACGAGGTAGAGGGGGAAGACCGGGTGGCGACGCAGACAGTGGCCGGCGCCGGGACGAAGCCGCTGCGCCGGGTTCCGGTGCAGGGGCGCAGCGTGGCGCGGGTCGGGCGGATGCTCGACGCCTGTGCCGAGCTCGTCGACGAGGTGGGCTACGACGGCCTCACCACGACGCTGCTGGCGGAGCGGGCGGGGGTGGCGATCGGCTCGGTCTACCAGTTCTTCCCGGACAAGCGCGCGATCGTCCAGGCGCTGACGCTGCGCAGCCTCGAGGGCTACCTGGAGCGCCTCGGCGCCCGGCTGTCCGAGGACGAGAGCATCTCGCACTGGTGGGACGCGGTGGACGCGGCCATCGACGAGTACATCGACATGCACCGCACCGTGCCGGGCTTCCGCACGCTGCACTTCGGCGACGTCGTGGACATCCACCTGCTCGACGACGAGCGGGACAACAACGACGTGATCGTCTCGCAGCTGTCCGGCCTGCTCGTCGAGCGCTTCGGCATCCTCGACCGGCAGCGGCTGCAGTTCGTGCTGGCGATCGCGGTCGAGGCCGCGGACGCGCTGATCAAGCTCGCCTTCCGCAAGTCCACCGACGGCGACCCCGTCGTGCTGGGCGAGGCGAAGGCGCTGATCAAGGAGTACCTGCACCACCGGCTCTAGTGCATCACGGCGGGCGAGGCGGGCTGTTGAGAATCCCACAAACAACTGTCCGCTTTGCCCGCTGCGACGCATACTTCTGATCGACCGGTACCCCACTTCCGAGGACTGGATCGATCGCATGCACAACGCTGCCACCAGCAGGAACATCGGCATCATCGGTGCCGGGCGAGTAGGTGCGGTGCTCGGCGCTCTCCTGGAGAGAGCCGGCCACACCGTTGTCGCCGCCGTGGCCGTCTCGGCCGCTTCCAAGGCCCGCGCCGCGGCACTGATACCGAACGCGCGCCTGCTGCCGGCCGACGAGGTGACCGCCGCCGCGGACCTCGTCATCCTGGCGGTCCCCGATGACGCCCTCGCCGCCCTGGTCGCCGGCCTCGCCGAGACCGGCGCGCTGCGCCCGGGCCAGATCGTCGCCCACACCTCCGGCGCCCACGGGCTGGCCGTGCTCGCCCCGGTCGCGGCGGCCGGCGCGTTCCCGCTCGCGCTGCACCCGGCCATGACCTTCACCGGCACCGCGGCCGACCTCGAGCGCCTCGCGGCCGGCATTTCCTTCGGCGTGACCGCCCCGGACGAGCTGCACACGTTCGCGGAGGGGCTGGTCCGCGACCTGCACGGCATCGTCGAGTGGATCGACGAGGAGCGGCGGCCGCTGTACCACGCCGCGCTCGCCCACGGCGCCAACCACCTCGCCACGCTCGTCGCAGAGGCGATGGACCGGCTGCGCGACGCGGGCGTGCACCAGCCCGAGCGGGTGCTGGCCCCGCTGCTGGGCGCCGCCCTGGACAACACGCTCCGGCTCGGCGACGCCGCGATCACGGGGCCGGTCTCGCGCGGGGACGCCGGGACCGTTCGCAAGCACCTGCGGGCTCTCGACGCCGTGGATCCGGGTTCGGTACCGCCATATCTCGCGCTGGCCCGAAGGACCGCCGATCGCGTCATCGCCGCGGGCCGCCTGCGCCCGCAGGACGCCTCGCCCCTGCTCGACGTTCTGGCCACCGCACAGAAAGAGCGCATTGTATGAAGGTCGTTTCCGATCGCGCCTCGCTGCGTGCCGGTGCCCTCCCGGGCGACGTCGCCGTCGTGATGACCATGGGCGCGCTGCACGAGGGGCACGCGGCGCTCATCCGGCAGGCCCGCGCCGAGGCGAGGTCGGTGCTGCTCACGATCTTCGTGAACCCGCTGCAGTTCGGCCCCAACGAGGACTTCGACCGCTACCCGCGGACCATGGAGGCCGATCTCGAGCTGGCCCGCGCCGAGGGTGTCGACATGGTCTTCGCCCCGACGCGCGAGGAGTTGTACCCGCTGGGCGAGCCCGCGGTCCGCGTCGATCCCGGCCCGCTCGGCGATGTGCTCGAGGGCGCCAGCCGTCCGGGCTTCTTCCACGGGGTGCTCACCGTGGTCAACAAGCTCTTCCAGCTCACCCGGCCCGACCTGGCGTACTTCGGCGAGAAGGACTACCAGCAGGTCACGCTCATCCGCGCGATGGTCCGCGACTTCGACCTGCCGATCGAGGTCCGCGGGGTGCCGACCGTGCGCGAGGCCGACGGGTTGGCGCTGTCCAGCCGCAACCGGTACCTCGCCCCGGCCGAGCGCGAGGCCGCGCTGGTCCTGCACCGGGCGCTGACCGCCACGGTGGCCGCGGGCTCGGTGGAGGCCGGGCTGGCCGAGTTCGCCGCGGTGCCCGAGGTCAAGCCCGACTACCTGGTGCTCACCGACCCGATGCTCGGGCCCGCGCCCACGCACGGTCCCGCCCGCGCCCTGACCGCCGCCTGGGTCGGCGGCACCCGACTGATCGACAACCTGGGAGCCGAGCTGTGATCCGCACGATGCTCAAGTCCAAGATTCACCGCGCCACGGTCACGCAGGCCGACCTGCACTATGTCGGATCCGTGACAGTCGACGAGGATCTGATGGACGCGGCGGACCTGCTCGCCGGCGAGCAGGTCGCGATCGTGGACGTCACGAACGGGGCTCGGCTGGAGACGTACGTCATCGCCGGACCGCGCGGCTCGGGCGTGATCGGCATCAACGGCGCCGCGGCGCACCTGGTGCATCCGGGCGATCTGGTCATCCTGATCTCCTACGCCCAGCTCGCCGACGCCGAGGCCCGCTCCTACCAGCCGCGGATCGTCCACGTCGATGCCGACAACCGCGTGATCGAGCTCGGCTCCGACCCCGCCGACGCCGTGCCCGGAATGGCCGGTTCTCCCGTCCGGGGCGACCTCGTCCGCTCTTAAGCGCCTTTATCGGCCCGTTGCCAAGTCCGTCTATGGTGAGGCGGACGGCCGTGGCATCTGCCGAGGCCCGGGGGAGGGACAGACGAGGATGGCGCGCAAGCTGATCGCGGCGCTGGTGCCGGTGATGGCCCTGGCCGTGCTGGCTGGCTGCGGCACGCCGGCCGGCACCGACAAGGACCTGACCGACGACTGGGCGATGCTCACCACGCCCAAGATCCCGCCGCCGCCGGTCGGCGCCTGCTACTCGACGTCCGTCGACTACTTCGCCACCGCGACGACCACCCAGTTCTCCTTCAAGTCGGTGGACTCGTGCTCCTCGTCGCACGCGAGCGAGACCTTCTACGTCGGCGACCTCACCGGCGCGGCCGCGAGCGGCACGACCCCGCCGAAGGGCGAGGCGCTCAAGGACGGCTGGACCAAGTGCAACACCGAGGCCGAGAAGTTCCTCGGCGGCAGCTACTACGACGGCCGCCTCGAGCTGCTCGTGCTCGTCCCCTCCTCGACCCAGTGGTCGGCCGGCGCGCGTTACCTGCGCTGCGACCTCGCCGAGGTGGTCAGCGACGGCGACAAGCCGGTCAGCCGCTCGGGCAGCCTCAAGGGCGCGCTGAGCGGGGACAAGCCGCTCGCGCTCGGGTGTGCCATGGAGGTCTACGACACCGACGGCAAGACGTGGCTGGACTACACGCCGACGACTTGCACGGCGACGCACAACATGGAATACGTCGGCACCTACACGTCGACCGACCGCCCGTTCCCGTCGAACTCGGACGAGCGCAAGACGGCGATGCGGCCCGGGTGTGAGGCGCTCGGCGCCAAGTACCTCGGGATGACGGCGTCGCAGCTGACCAACCACCAGCAGGTCGGCATCGGCTTCTGGATGGTCGACGAGGAGAACTGGAACCGGGGCAACCGGTCGGCTCGGTGCTACGCGATGCTCTTCGACAAGAAGACCGTCACGAAGTCCATCAAGGGCATGGGCAGCGGGGCGATCTGACGCTTGCTTTCTTGGACGCCCCGGGCCGCTCTCCTTGTGCGGTCCGGGGCGTCCTTTGTTCGTGGGGATTGCGGCAGATACGTCCGAACGCTCCGCATCCGGACTTATCCGAAATATCAGCATGTATCGCCGGGGTGGACAGTTACCGGCCAGTAACGCAGACTGCTTCCTCATGAAGCGGGTCGCCCTCATCGCCGTGGTCGTGGCGCTCATCGGTGGCGGGCTCTACTGGATGTACGAGCGCGGGCAGGGTCGCGACATCCCCAGCACGCCGCCGGCTGGCGCGCCCAAGGCCGGGACCTGCTACAAGGTCGACGCCGGTGAGGCCAAGGCGGCGCTGCCCTGGGCCGGCGACCCCGTCGACTGCGCGGGCCCGCACACCGTCGAGCTCTTCCACGTCGGCCAGGTCGGCAAGGACCTGCTGCACCGGCTCGACGACGCCAAGGGCGACGACGTGAAGGTGACCCAGGCCCTGCTCTACGCCCAGGCCCGCCGCGCCTGTCTGGTGGAGGGCCCGATCTTCCTCGGCGGCGGCTGGCACGAGGCCCGCCTGCAGATCGTGGCCGCGTGGATCAAGCCCGCGACCGACGGATTCTTCGGGTGCGGCCTGGCCGAGGTGACCGGCCCGGCCGGGGACCAGTTCGCGCCGCACTCCGGCACGCTCAAGGGCGCACTGGCACAGGATTCGCCCCTGGCCATCGCCTGCATCAATCAGCTCCGGTACGTCCAGTGCTCCGACCCCCACGACGGCGAGTACTCGGGCGTCTACACCATCACTCCGCCCGAGGCCCCATTCGACGAAACCGCCGTCCGGTCCGCCACGGCGAAGGGCTGCACCTCGGTGGGCCTGAGCTATCTCGGCCTCCCCGCCGACGGCGGCCGGACGGACCTGACCGCGGGCTCCGTCGGCCCGAAGACGGCGAACGAGTGGCTCGGCAGCGACCAGGCGTTCACCTGCTACCTGATGAGCACGAAGCCCTTGAAGTCCTCGGTGCACAACCTCGGCGCCGCGCCACTCCCACTGGCCTGAGCCTCGCCGACTCGGACCTATACGAAAAATCCGATATGTCGCGGCGCGAAGCGCCCGACATATCGACTGGGCGGGCTTCGGGCGCGGCGCCGACTGGGCGGGCTTCGGGCGCGGCGCCGACTGGGCGGGCTTCGGGCGCGGCGCCGACTGGGCGGGCTTCGGGCGCGGCGCCGACTGGGCGGGCTT